>DASXHG010000095.1:0-3253 GCA_036488625.1 Solirubrobacteraceae bacterium
CCGACCCAGCAGCAGGGCCTCGGCACGGAGGGCCTCCTCGTACTCGACCTTGGCCCACGCCTCGCGGTCTGCGTCCGGAAGCTGGGCGAACCAGCCACCGTGCCGGAAGCCCTCCTCGCCGGTCGGATCCTGGACGACCCCGTCCAGCGAGACGTTCTGGCTGATCACGATCTTTCCCATCTTGCGCTCCTTCGGCCGGACTGCTGTTGTGCTGTGTGGGTTCAGGCGTCGTCGGCGACGCAAATTGAGCGACGAATTTCCAGGCGCCCGAACGTCATTACTCGAGATGGCGACGAACAGCAGATCTGATGCGAGGATGCGACCGTGACCGAGCAGATGCTCGTTCGTGCCCGCGCGGGTGACGAGGACGCTTTTCGCGACCTGACCGACCCCTACCGGCGTGAGCTGCAACTTCACATCTACCGGATCGTCGGCTCAGCCCAGGACGCCGAGGATCTGCTCCAGGAGACACTCTTGGCCGCGTGGCGCGGACTTGAGCGGTTCGAGGAGCGGGCGTCGGTCCGGTCTTGGCTGTACCGGATCGCCACCAACCGAGCGCTCGACGCGTTGCGTTCGAGCCGCCGCCGTCGGGAAGACCAGAGCATGACGCAGCTGCCCGAGCCCACCCAGTGGAGCGAGCCGACCTGGATTCAGCCCTACCCGGACGTACTCCTGGAGGGGGTGCCGGACAAGGCTCCCGGGCCGGAGGCGCGCTATGAGGCCAAGGAGGCCATCGAGCTCGCGTTCATCGTCGGCCTCCAGCATCTGCCGCCACAGCAGCGAGCTGTGCTCATGCTCCGCGATGTGCTCGGATACCGGGCCGCCGAGGTCGCCGACATGCTCGATACGACTCCGGCGTCGGTCAACAGCCTCCTGCGCCGCGCCCGCGCCGCGTTTGAGACCCGCCTGCCCGCGACCGGGCGCGAGCGGGCACCGCGCCCGAACTCCAAGATCGAGCGCGACCTCCTCGGCCGGTTCGCGGAGACCGTGGAGACCGGCGACGTGGACGGGATGATCGTCCTGCTCACCGATGACGCGTGGCTGACGATGCCGCCCCTCCCCCACGCCTACCAGGGGCGCGACACGATCGGCGCGTTCCTGCGGGGCGCGGCGCAACGCCGCGGCGCTCCACTGCAGCTGATAGCGACGCGTGCCAATACCCAGCCGGCCTTCGGCTGCTACCTCCCCGTACCCGAGACCGATATCGCGCGGGCCTACGCGATGTTCGTGCTCACCCTTGAGCACGACCAGATCGCAGCCATAACCTGGTTCGCAGACAGCAGCACCTTCCCGCAGTTCGGTCTCCCACGGACGCTGCGCCGGACAGAGAGCTGACGCTCGCCTGCGCGACCAGGACGGCTCGCCTAGGCGTTCCCGAGGACCTTGGCTGCGGTCCTCGTCGCCAGGGCTCCGTCGGCCAAGCGCCCGACGTCAACATCATCGAGCGATGTGACCACGAGATCGGCGTCCGCCTTGGCGAGGATGTCGACGTCGTCCTGGCGGGCCACGCCGAGGGCGCCCATGCCGCCGGCTTTCGCCGCTTGGATGCCGGATACGGCGTCTTCGATCACGAAGCATCGCGCCGGCGTGATGCCGAGCTCCGCGGCGGCGGCCAGGAAGATCTCGGGGTCGGGCTTGCCGTGAGCGAAGTCCCGCCCGGAAACGTCGGCGTCAAAGAAACTCAGCAGACTCAGCCCGGGGGTCACGAACTCGTAGCGGCGACCCTCCGCCGAAGCGAACGTGTCGAGACGGATCTGCCTGAGGAATAGCTTCGCGTTCTTGGAAGATGACGCGGCGGCGACCCGGATGCCGGTTGCCCGCACGGCGAGGATGAACCGCAGCGCGTCGGGGTAGGCCGTGAATTCTCCGGCCTCGATCAGGCGGATGACCATCGCTTGCTTGCGATCGGCGTAGACGTCGACCCGGGTGGCTGCGTCTGGCACCTCGAAGTAGTCCAGCGCGGCGCGGGCGCCGCTCAGCCGCGGCTTGCCCGACATCAGCCGGCCGTAGAGCTGGGGCGTGAAACGCTCGGGTGCCCAGGTGGTTCGATCCCGAATCCCGCGCCAGTCGCCCTCCATCAGCTCCCGGAGCGACTCACGCCAAGCGCGCTCGTGCGGGGAGTCGACGAGCACTCCGTCGACGTCAAAGATTGCGCCTTCAAAACTCGATTGCATGTCCGACCTCCGGTGGCTGGTCATCGACAGTGGGGGACGCACCGAGCGTGAACGTGCACCGGCACCCGGGGGCAAGCTCGCGGCGCTCGCCACCGACCGCGACCTCCAGCCTCCCACCGAGTGCCTCGCTGGTAACGCTGAGTTCTCGCCCGGCGAGGCTCACCCGGACGGGCGTGCCGCGGATCTCCATACCGAATGAGAGGCCGTCGAGCCGGTCGATCAGCCGCGGCGCGAACGCCAACACGTCGCCTCGGATCTCGGTCCCAAGGTAGCCGCGCTGAATCAGATCCAGCGTGCCCGCCATGACCCCGAGGTGGATGCCCTCTTGGGTCGTGCCGCCCTGGACATCGCCGATGTCGCTCTCCAACGCGACCAGGAAGCGCTCCCATGAGCTCGCGGGGTCGAGCGGCGCCATGACGGCGGCGTGGGTGACAAAGCTCAGCGTCGAGCCGTGCGAGGTGCGGCGGTCGTAGTACTCGACGTTCCTGCGCGTTGCGTCTGGCGCCAGCTCGTAGCCGAGCCGGCCGAACACCTCCGCGAGCTCGTCGTCACCGAACAGGTAGAAGAGCATGACCGTGTCCGCCTGCTTGGCGACCTTGTAGCGGTTGGGGTCGTCGCCCTCGGCCCGGAGGATCCGATCCAGCCGCTGAACGTTGCCGTAGCGCTCGCGATAGGAATCCCAGTCGAGCTCCGCGAGCTGCTCGTAGCCCTCGAACTGGCTGATGATGCCTTCGTCGTGAAACGGGATGAACATCCGGCGACTCATCCGCTCCCAGGTCATGGTCTCCTCGTCGGTCAGGCCGATCTTGGCGCGCAGCGCACTCGCGGCTCGGGCCGGCAGCAGCTCGAGCACCTGCTGGGCGATGTTGCACAGCCAGGCGACCATGACGTTGGTGTAAGCGTTGTTGCGCAGCCCCCCGTCGGCGGCGCCGGGATAGCGTTCGTGGAACTCGTCGGGGCCCATCACGCCGTGGATCTCATAACGATCGCGCTCGGCGTTGTAGGTCGCGAGCGAGGACCAGAAGCGCGCGATCTCGAGCATCATTTCGGCGCCGTGGTCGACCATGAACTCGGTGTCC
>DASXHG010000102.1:0-12923 GCA_036488625.1 Solirubrobacteraceae bacterium
GCCGCTGTCCTCCCCGCGCCCGCGCCCGAGCCGGCCAGCTCGCTGGATGCCGTGTTCGCGCCCGTGCGCTCGCAGACGGCGTTTGAGGAGACCGTGGAGCGGCTCGGCACCGCCATCAAACTCGGCCTGCTCCCGGCCGGCGCGCGGCTTCCGGCTGAGCGGGAGTTGTGCTCGATGCTCGGCATCGCCCGCTCGACACTGCGCCAGGCGTTGGTTGCCCTCGGTCAGAGCGGCCACCTGCATGCCGTCCGCGGTCGCGGCGGCGGCACGTTCGTGGCCGACTCACCTCCGCCGACCCCGCCTCCTTCCCCTGATGTCCTCGCCCACTGGCGCGAGGTCTGTGACGAGCGCATGGCGATCGAGGTCGGCGTCGCCGTGCTGGCCGCGGAGCGGGCGCGGCCGGCGCTTCTGGACTCGCTCGAGCGGTTCGTGGTCGAGATCGACGGGCTCCTACACGACTACCCGGCCCAGCGCCAGGCCGACATCCACCTCCACGTCGGGCTGGCCGAGGCCACCGGCAGCGCGCGGCTGGTCACGGCCATGACCGAGACCCAGGGCGCGATGAGTGACCTGATCTCGCTCATCCCGCATCCGCCCGAGGTCCTGGCCTCCTCCAACCTCCAGCACCAGCGCCTGCTCGACGCCGTCCGCCGCCACGACGAGGCGGCGGCGGCGCGTCAGATGGTCGAGCACCTACGCGGCACCGAGCACATCCTCGCCGGGCTCCTGCCCAAGGCGTGAGGGCACACCCGGGTCGTTGCCCGGCGTGAGGGCGCCTCCGCGCAGCACCGCGTAGCCGGCCGACAGTCCGATTAGTCCAAATGTCACTTGACTTGTCCATTACGGCCCAAATATGTTTCCCGGCAGCAGAAGGCCCGATGCCCAGACCTTTTTCAGGAGGGACCACCGTATGGCGACTGAGTCGTTGACCACGGACGAGGAACGGCTTGCCGAGCTCGGCTACAAGCAGGAGCTCAAGCGAGGCTGGAGCAGCTTCTCCAACTTCGCCATCTCGTTTTCGATCATCTCCGTGCTGGCGGGCTGCTTCACCAGCTACGGGCAGGCCTTCAACAACGGCGGCCCGGTGGCCATCTCCATCGGCTGGCCCGTGATCAGCCTGTTCATCCTGTGCGTAGCGGTATCGATGTCCGAGCTGGCCTCGGCCTTCCCGACCGCGGGCGGGATCTACTTCTGGGCCTCGCGCCTGGGCGGCGCCGGGTGGGGCTGGTTCACCGGCTGGTTCAACCTCATCGGCCTTGTCGCCGTGGTCGCCTCGGTCGACTTTGCCGCGGCCAGCTTCCTGCAGTTCCTGCTCGGCCTCTACAACGTCAACTTCGTCTTCAACTTCGCCTCCACGAACGCCCACTACCTTGCCCACGTGGTCTTTGCCCTGTTCGCGTTGATCCTCCTGATCCACGGCCTGATCAACGTCTTCTCGGGCCACCTGGTCTCGATCTTCAACGGCGTATCGGTCTGGTGGCACGTGGCCGGCGTGGCCATCATCGTGATCCTGCTCATTGCGGTGCCCAGCCACCACTCAAGCTTGTCCTACGTCTTCACCGGCAAGGCCTACGGCCAGTTCCCTCACAGCATGTACTGGTTCTACGTGCTGCCGCTGGGGTTCCTGCTCACCATGTACACGATCACCGGCTACGACGCCTCGGCCCACGTCTCCGAGGAGACCCACGGGGCCTCGGTGTCGGCCGCCCGGGGAGTGTGGCGGTCGGTCGCCTACTCGGCGATCATCGGCTGGATTCTGCTGCTGGCCCTGACCTTCGCGGTTCAACAGAAGCAGATCAGCGCGATCAGCAGCGCCGGCTTCCCGGCCCTGGCCATCATCACCGGCGCGCTCACCTCAGCGGCGGCCAAGGCCGTCATCCTCATCTCGACCGTCGGCCAGCTGTTCTGCGGCATGGCCTGCGTGACCAGCGCCTCGCGCATGACCTTCGCCTTCTCCCGCGACGGGGCCATTCCCGGCCACAGGCTATGGCGGCGCGTCGGGAGCAACGGCACCCCCACCTACGCCGTCCTGTTCGTGTGCGTGTTCGCCCTGATCATCACGATTCCGGCCTACTTCCCCAACGCCGCCGGGATCCCGGTGGCCTTCTTCGCCGTCGTCTCGATCTCCGTCATCGGGCTCTACATCGCCTACACGATCCCGGTCTTCCTGCGCTGGCGGATGAAGGAGAAGTTCAGCCCGGGCCCCTGGACCCTGGGACGCCACTACCGATGGATCAACCCGATCGCCTTCACCTGGGTGGGTCTGTGCGTGATCATCTTCTGCCTGCCGGTCAACAACCCGGGCGGCGTGTACTTCAAGGACGGGTTCGACTGGAACCTGGTCAACTATGCGCCGATCGTCACCATTGGGGTCATGCTGGCCGTGACGATCTGGTACCTGGTCTCGGCCAAGCGCACCTTCACGGGCCCGGTGAACACGATCGAGTTCGCCGACGACGGGGTGACGGTCAAGAACCCCGAGGCGGAGCCCGGCCTTGCCTGACGTGTACAGGGCGCGGCGGTGAGCGCCGGCACCCTGGAGGTCATCGAGCCCGCCACCGAGGCGGTGCTCGAGGAACTGCCACGCGCCGACGGCGCTGACGTCGACCGGGCGGTGGCCCGGGCCAAGGCGGCGTACCCGGCGTGGCGCGCGCTCGAGCCCCGCGACCGGGCCCGGGTACTGCGCCGCGTGGCCGACGCCGTGGCCGATCACCGTGAGGAGCTGGCCCGGATCGAGGCCCGTGACGCGGGTAAGCCGATCGGCGACGCCCGGGGCGAGATGGACATGGTGGCCGAGACGCTCGGCTACTACGCCGCGGCCCCCGAACGCCTGCTGGGCGACTCGATCCCGGTCAGCGGCGGTCAGGCCTGGACGGTGCGCGAGCCGCTCGGTGTCGTCGGGCTGATCGTGCCCTGGAACTTCCCGCTCGTGATCGCCGGCTGGAAGCTCGGACCGGCGCTGGCGGCCGGCAACACGGTCGTGCTCAAGCCGGCCGAGCTGACGCCGCTCAGTGCGCTGCGCTTTGAGCAGATCGCCGTCGAGGCGGGGCTGCCCGAGGGGGTGGTCAACGTCGTCGTCGGGCCTGGATCGGTCTGCGGACAGCGTCTGGTCGAGCATCCCGACGTGGCCAAGATCGCCTTCACCGGCTCGACCGAGGTCGGGCGCTCGATCGCCGCCGGCGCGGCGGCGACGATCAAGCGCGTGACCCTCGAGCTGGGCGGCAAGTCGCCCAACATCGTGTTCGCGGACGCCGACCTCGAGGCGGCGGCCGCCGCCGCGCCGAGCGCGGTGTTCGGCAACGCCGGACAGGACTGCTGCGCCCGGTCGCGGATCCTCGTCCAGACCGGAGCGCTCGATGAGTTCATGAGCCACCTGGAGCGCGCGGTGACGGCGATCCGGGTCGGCGACCCGCTCGACGAGCGCACCGAGATGGGACCGCTGATCTCCGCCGGCCAGCGCGAGAGCGTGGCCTCCTATCTGAACGACGGTGAGACGGTGGCCTTCCGGGGTGACGCCCCTGACGGTCCGGGATTCTGGTTTGCGCCCACGGTGCTGTGCCCGGTCAGGCCCGAGGCGCGCGCGGCCGTGGAGGAGATCTTCGGACCGGTGGCGGTGGTCATTCCATTCGAGGATGAGGAGGAGGCGATCCGCTTGGCCAACGACACGATCTACGGGCTCTCGGGCTCGATCTGGTCCCGCGACGGCGCCCGCGCGCTGCGCGTGGCCCGCGCCATCGAGGCCGGGGTGCTGTCGATCAACTCCAACACGTCGGTGCGCGTGGCCACCCCGTTCGGGGGCTTCAAGCAGTCCGGCTACGGGCGCGAGCTCGGTCCCCACGCGCTCGACGCCTACACCGAGGTCAAGTCGATCTACTACGCAACCTCCGGATGAGGCTCGAGGGCAAGGTGTGCGTGATCACCGGCGCCGCCGGGGGGATCGGCGGCGCGACGGCGGCCGTGTTCGCCCGCGAGGGGGCCCGTGTCGTCGGCGTCGACGTCCTCGCCCACGAGGTCGGTGAGCTGTCGCTGGTCGCCGACCTGACCGACGAGGAGCAGGTCTCAGGCCTGTACGCGCGCGTGCGCGACGAACTCGGCCGGATCGACGTGCTGTTCAACAACGCCGGCATCTCCCCGTCTGAGGACGCCTCCGTGCTCGAGACCGACGTCGAGGTTTGGGAGCGCGTCCAGGCCACCAACCTGCGCAGCGTGTTCTTCTGCTGCAAGCACGGGATCCCCCACCTGCTCGAAAACGCGATGCCCACGCGGGGGTCGATAATCAACACCGCCTCGTTCGTGGCCGTGATGGGCTCGGCCACCTCGCAGATCGCCTACACGGCCTCCAAGGGAGGCGTGCTGGCCTTGTCGCGCGAGCTGGGCGTGGAGTTCGCCAAACGCGGGATCCGGGTCAACGCCCTGTGCCCGGGGCCGATCGATACGCCGCTGCTGCGCGAGCTCTTCGCCTTTGACCCCGTGCAGGCCTCACGGCGCATGGCCCATGTGCCGATGGGCCGGTTCGGCCGGGCCGAGGAGATCGCCAACGCGGTGCTGTTCTTGGCCAGCGACGAATCGAGCTACGTGAACGCCACGGCGTTCCTCGTCGACGGCGGAATCAGCGGCGCCTACACGACCCCGGCCTAGGGCTAGGCAGCCGCCGGCGGACCGGCCGGAGCCAGGCCGCCCCGTCGCGGACCGTCCGCGCCCGGCAGCGCGGCCAGGCCGATCTCGACCGTGAGCGGGAGCCGCTCGGGCGTGTGGCCGGACTCGAGAATCTCGCGCGCGCGAACCAGGATCTCGGCGCGCTGGTCGGGCGCCATCGCCGCGATCCAGCTCATCGAGGCCAGCTGATCGACCAGCCGGCCGGTGTCGGCGGGAGGGTACGTGGTCACGTGGACCTCCCACGGCTCGCTCCAGCCCTCTGCCTCGCGGACGTAGTCATGCCACGGGCGTCCGTCGAAGTGAGGATGCTCGACGCGGTTCTCGACGACGAGGCGGACGAACTCATCACACCAGCTGGCGGTGCGCCAGTCGGGACGCGTGTTGAACAGAGCCAGGCCGCCGCCGGGCGCGAGCACGCGCCGGATCTCATTCAGCGCGCGCGGCCGGTCAAACCAGTGAAAGCCGTCGGCCACGGTGACGACTTGCACCGAGGCGTCGGGGAGCGGGATCTGCTCGGCCACGCCGTCCCGGACGCGCTCGGTCCCGACGTGCTCGGCCAGGATCTCGCGCAGCGACGCCTGCGGCTCGACGGCGATCACGTCGTAGCCGGCCCGGACCAGCGCCCGGGTCAGCTTGCCCGTGCCCGCGGCCAGATCGAGGATCGGACCGCCCGGGGTGAGACCGAGCTCGGCCGCCATCGCTCCCACCACGCTCGGGTCGTACTCGGGCCGGCCCCGCTCGTACGCCTCCGCGACGCCGGCGAACTGTAGAGCGAGCGGGTGCAGGGCCACCCGTCTATGTCCCCACGGCGGTTCGCGGCCGCCGCGCGGCGGGCGCAGGCGCGGCTCGGCCGGCCACGGCGAGCGAAACCCCGACGGCCAGCAGCGACCAGGTCATCGGATCCTCGAGGAAGTCGGCGTAGAGCAGGGTGTGAAAGACCAGGGCCACGAACGCCGCGGCCAGCGCGCTGCGCACGGGGTCTCCGCGCGCGCGCCGGACCAGGCAGACGATCGCCGCCAGGACCAGTCCGAGGTAGGCCAGCTCCCCGATCAGGCCCTGCTCGGCGGCCACCGTGACCGGGATCGTGTGCGAGGCCGACAGCGAGGTCGCCGTGGCCCGGTGATGGCGGCGGTACTCGGTTTCAAACGACCCCGACCCGTAGCCCCATATGGGCCGGTCAGCGAACAGCGAGACCCCGCCGCTGACCAGCCCCCCGCGGCCGCTGGAGGCGCCGTTGATGCCCTGGTTGAGGCCGAATGTGCGCGGTGTGGCGGCGACCGCGATCGCTCCGACCACGAGCACGGCCACGGCGATGTACAGCGCGCGCGTCGGCCTCCAGCGCAGGGCGGCCAGCACGGCAAGACCAACCAGCAGCGCGCCGAGGCTCGAGCGCGAGAGCGTCAGCACGAGCGCCACCCACAGCGCGGCCAAAACGATCACGACCGCGGCCTGCTCGCGCGCCGGCCGCGGGTAGAGGAGCAGGACGGCGAGCAGGATCATGACCAGGGCCAGGAAGCGCCCGAAGATGTCGGGATCGAAGAACACCGAGTTGACCGTGAAGTACGTGTGGTAGTCGTTGGTGACGACGAGCTTGGGGTTGAGGATGATCGTCTTGGTCGCGTACTCGGCGTAGGCGATGACGGCGAAGATCAACGCCAGCCCGACGAGCACCAACAGGCACCGGCGCACCATCTGCGGCGTCCATTCCACGCTGCGCAGGAGCACGTAGAGCAGCGTGAACGGCGCGTAGAAGAAGACCATGTTCTGCAGCGCTCGCTCGAAATCCGACGAGTAGATCGCTTGCAGGCCGTAGAGGACGATGACCAGGGCCAGCAGCCGCTCGACCCACACCGCCCAGCCGGCCGAGCCATCGCTCTGCGGGCTCTGGAATCCAGCCTCTCCACCGCGCGCCGCAGACCACAGCCAGGCCACCGCGCCCACGGCGACGACCAGATACAGCGGCACGAGCAGGTTCGACGTGGCGCCGCCGGCCTGAATCGGCACGCGGAAGGGCAGCGCGAGCACGGCCAGCGGTCCGATCAGGTAGAAGCGCGGCATCAGCCACCGAGCGGCCAGGCACAGCGCCACGATGGCGACCGCGGCCGCGATCACCGCGTACGGCGGATGGCGATGAACGACACCGAGCTGGGGTGAGTTCCAGATCGCGGTCAGCAGCAGCACCGGCGAGAGGACGAGCGCGCCGGCGACGGCGAGCGCGCGCCGGCGGCGATCGCCGGTCAGCAGGGCGGCTGCGGCCAGCGCCGCGAGGACGACCACACCGAGCTTGGGCAGCGGACCGGTGAGGGCGGCAAAGGCGGGCATCGTGGGAATCATCCTCTACCCTCTGGCGGCATGTCCCCCGCGAAGCTGGTCCTGGTCTGCCTGCTCGCGGCGATCTCCTTGTCGGCGTGCGGAATCGAGTCCAAGCCCGAGGTGGGGTCCGCCGGCGCTCAGACCAACAGCCGCAAGGCAATCGACGATCCGCGCACCACGCACCTCGCCTGCCTGCAGGCCGAGAACGTTCCCGTGACCCCGTTTGGCCGCGTGTGGATGCAGATCGGCACCAAGCCGAGCGGTCCGACGGTCCAGTTCATGCCCACCCCGGGTGCCGCCCAGGAAGCCCAGATCTCCGGTCAGGTGGAGAGCGCCGAGGTGATCGGGTCGGCGCTGCTCTACCCCAATCAGGCCCCCGACGGCCTGCTGCAGAAGGTCGAGTCCTGCGTGGCCAAGGGCGTGAAGGGTTGAGCCCCCTGCGCCCGCTGGCCAACCTGCTCTCGGCCTCCACAGCGCAGGTCGCCCCCGCCACCGCGGGCTCGGCACACACGGGCAGCGTTTCCGCCGGCTCGGCCGGGCGCCCGGTGATGTCGTCGGGTCGCTTCTATCTGACGCTGGCCGCGGTCGCCCTGGTGATCGGCATCGTCTCGCTGCTGATCCCCTCCACGCCGAGCTATGACCCCTGGTCCTGGATCATCTGGGGCCGCGAGATCGTCCACCTGAACCTGCAGACGACCGGGGGCCCGACCTGGAAGCCGCTGCCGGTCATCTTCACCACGCTGTTCGCGCCCTTCGGCCAGGCCGAGCCCGATATGTGGCTGGTCATCGCACGGGCGGGAGCGTTTGCCGCCGTGGTCATGGTCTTCCGCCTCTCGTTCCGCTTGACGCGGATGATCGGGAGCTACTTCACGCGCGCCGAGGGCGAGCTCGACCGGCCGACCCTGATCGGACCGGCCGTGCTGGCCGGCGTGATCGCCGCGCTGGGCCTGGCCCTGTCCGGCGGCTACATCTCCGACAACGCCCTCGGCTACTCGGAGGGACTGGCGACCGCGGTCATCCTCATCAGCCTCGAGCGCGCCCTTGACGGTCACCTCCGCCAGGCCTTCGCGCTGGGGTTCGTGGCCGCCCTGGACCGGCCCGAGATCTGGCTCGTCTGGGGTCCGTTCGGGCTGTGGCTGTTCTGGAAGGACCCCGGTGCCCGCAAGCTCGTCATCGGCCTGTTCGTGCTCATCCCGATTCTCTGGTTCCTGCCCGAATACTGGGGCTCGGGCCACTTCCTGCGCGGCGTGAGCCGGGCCCAGAAGCCACGGTCCAACAGCCTCGCCTTCGCCCACTGCCCGTTCTGCTCGGAGCTGGTCGACGCCGCCTGGCCGACGATTCTCCTGCGCATCAAGGTCGTGGCTGCGGCCTTGATCGGCGTCGTCGGCTTCATCGTCTGGCGGCGCTGGCGCGCGCCGGGCCGCCCCGAGCTGCATTCGACACAGACCCGGGGCATGGTGGCCGCCGCGGGGATGGGCGTCCTGGGCGTCGTGTGGTTCGTGGTCATCGCGATCATGACCCAGGTCGGCTTCTCGGGCAACAACCGCTACCTGGTCATCGGTTCGGCCCTGGTCGAGGTATGCGGTGCCGTCGGCTGGGGCTGGGGAGCCCAGGAGATCGGCAATCTGCTCTCGCGGGCGCGAGCCGGGCGCCAGACAGGATCACCCGCGCCGCCGCGGCGGACGCGGCTCGGCGCCTGGGCGGGCGTTGGCCTCGCCACCCTGCTGTTCTGCTTTTCCCCCAACTGGGTGGGCACGAACTTCATCAGCATCCAGAAGACCCACAAGGCGCTCGTCTACCAGGCCCATCTGCGCCAGGACGCGGGGCGGATCATCGCCCGTTACGGCGGCGCGGCCAAGCTGCTGCGGTGCGGGACGATCATGACCGAGGGCTTCCAGGTCCCGCTCGTGGCCTGGACACTGGGCGTGCACACGCTGCGCGTAGAGGGCCCGCCGGCCGCCGGCGCACCGCCGGGGCCCGCCCCCAACGCCGTCCTGCAGACCGCTGCGCACACCAACGGGACGCTGCTCCCGATCCTCCACCAGTGGTCGACGACGACGCCCTATAAGTACGTCGGCACCGAGCGCACGTTCCGGCTCTTCACCCACTGCACCGGCTCGTGACGCGGATACCTGGGGCTTGAGCGCATGGCCGCGGTAACCGCTCCCGATTCACCCCGCCTCCGGCCCCCCGAGGGCCGCGACGACGGGCGCGAGCGCGAGTTCGACCTCCCCATCCCCGACCGCCTGGCTCGCTATCCCTTCTGGCTGCTGGGCGGCGTCGTGCTGCTGGTGGTCATGGTCATCTCCGGCATCCTGCGCAGCCGTTATCTGCACGGCCAGTTCTGGATGGACGAAGGCCTGTCGGTGGGGATCTCGACCCACGCCCTGTTCGACATCCCGCACGTGCTCAGGCACGACGGGTCACCGCCGCTCTACTACATGCTCCTGCACTCGTGGATGAGCGTGTTCGGCTCGACCGAGGCTTCGACGCACACGCTGTCCCTGGTCTTCGGTCTGCTCACGATCCCCGTGGGCGCCTGGCTGGCCTGGAGCCTGTTCGGTCGCTGGGCGGGAGTGATCGCGATGGTCCTGTTCGCGCTCAACCCGTTCATCACCGCCTACAGCCAGGAAACGCGGATGTACTCGCTGATGGCGCTGCTGGGGCTGCTGGCCACGGCGGGCTTCATCCACGGTTTCGTGTACCGAAGACGGCGTTACCTGATCCTGTTCACGGTCTGCCAGACGCTCATGCTCTACACGCACGCGTGGGGGATCTTCTTCGGGATCGGGGCGGCCCTGGCCTTCCTGTTCGTATGGCGGGCCAGCGATGACCGCCGGGCGCTGCTCATCGACGGGGCGCTGTCCTTCGGGATCGCGGCCGTCCTGTATCTGCCCTGGCTGCCCACCCTGCTCTACCAGACGAGCCACACCGGCTCGCCGTGGGACAGCGCGCCGAACTTCGGCGCCCCGGTTCAGATCTCGCGCAACCTGCTGGGTGGCGACCGGGCCACCGTGGCTCTGTTCCTGGCCGGGGCGATCGGGGTGGCCGGGTTGCTCTACAAGGGCCGCTGGCGGACCCGGCCCTCGCTGGTCATCTGGTCCCTGATCCTGATCCCGTTCGGAACCCTCGCCTTCGGCTGGATCGTCTCTCACTTCTCCCCCGCCTGGGCCTACCGCTACTTCGCGCCGCTGGTCGGGGCGATGCTCGTGGTCGCCGCGGCGGGCATGGCCCGCGCGAAGGGCGTCGGGTTGCTGGCGCTGTTGCTGATCATCATCTTCTGGGCCAATCCGTCGGAGTTCACCCCCCACAACAAATCGGACATGCGCGACATCGCGGGCGAGATGGCGCCGCTCCTGCACCGTGGAGACCTGGTCATCCTCGGCCAGCCCGAGGAGGTCCCATTGGCCTGGTACTACCTCCCGGCAGGATTGCGCTTTGCCAACACGAGCCAGGGCACGCTGGTGCCCGATCCGCAGTCGATGAACTGGGTCGACGCCCTCAAGCGGCTGCAGGGCGCCAATCCGAACACAACGCTAAACAGTCTGATTGCTACCCTCAGGCCCAATCAGCAGGTCCTGTTCGTGCGTCCTCTCACCGAGGGAGCGCAGAACTGGGAGGCACCGTGGACACGTCTCGTCCGGCGGCGCTCAGCCCAGTGGGGGGCGCTTCTGGCCTCCAATCCGAGCCTGAAGGCGGTTGCGTGGGCTCCGCACAACTACCGAGGTTCCTGCTGCGTCGCCAACAGCGCGCTCCTCTACCGAAAGCTCTAAGGACTCCAAGTGACCCCTCAGCCCCAAGACGCCGCCCCCCGAGGCTCCGAGATCACGCCTGAACACCCCGTCGTCGTCCTGGGCGCGGGGCCGGCCGGGCTGACCGCCGGCTATCTATTGGCCAAGCAGGGCAAGCCGGTGATCATCCTCGAGTCGACCGAGCACGTCGGCGGCATCGCGCGGACCCAGGTCCGCGACGGCTACCGCTTTGACCTCGGCGGCCACCGCTTCTTCACCAAGGTCAAGGAGGTCGACGACCTCTGGCACGAGATCATGAAGGAGGAGTTCCTCAAGCGCCCGCGCAAGAGCCGGATCTACTGGAACGACAAGTTCCTCGAATATCCGCTGCAGGGCGTCGACGTGATCAAGAAGCTCGGCCCGGTCGAGCTGACGCGTTGCCTGATCTCCTACGCTTGGGCGGCTGTCAAGCCCAAGGGGCGCGAGGAGTCGTTCGAGGAGTGGGTCTCCAACCGCTTCGGCAAGCGGCTCTACAACCACTTCTTCAAGACCTATACGGAGAAGCTGTGGGGCGTCTCGGCCACCGAGATCCGGGCCGAGTGGGCCGCTCAGCGGATCAAGGGCCTGTCGTTCTTCAGCGCCGCCAAGGCGGCCTTCTTCGGCAACCAGGGCGACAAGATCAAGTCGCTGATCTCGGAGTTCAATTACCCGCGCTTCGGCCCCGGCCAGATGTGGGAGCAGATGACGGCCGACATCAACGCGCAGGGCGGCGAGGTCCGTCTCAACGCGCCGGTCACCAAGCTCGTGACCGAGAACGGCAAGGTCACCGAGGTCATCGCCGGGGGCGAGACGCTGTATCCCTCGCACGTGATCTCCTCACTGCCGCTGCGCAGCACCGTTGGGATCACCGAACCCGAGGCCCCTCTGGAGGTCCGGGACGCCGCCCGCGGCCTGCGTTATCGCGAGTTTTTGACCGTGCTGCTGGTCATTGACGTCGACGACCCGTTCGACGACAACTGGATCTACATCCACCAGCCCGGCGTCCGCGTGCTCCGCATCCAGAACTTCAAGTCCTGGAGCCCGTGGATGGTCCCCGAGGGCGAGACCGCGTCCTCGATCGGGATGGAGTACTTCTGCTTCGAGGGCGACGATCTCTGGAACATGTCCGATGATGCCCTCGTGAAGATGGCCGGTGAGGAGATCGAGAAGCTCCACCTGGCCGAGGCCAGCAAGGTCCGATTCGGTTTCGTCGAGCGCGTCCACAAGGCCTACCCGATCTACGACGAGCTCTACGGCGAGCGCGTGGCCACGATCCGCGGTTGGCTGGAGACGATCGGCAACCTGACTCAGGTCGGCCGCAACGGTCTGCATCGCTACAACAACTCCGATCACTCGATGCTGACCGCGATGCGGGCCGTCGACAACATCCTGCTGGGCTCCAATCACGACATCTGGGCCGTCAACGCCGAGAGCGTCTACCACGAGGAGCACCAGGACAACGAGGAGCCCTACCGCAACCCGCCGAACACTCCGGCGATGGAGCAGCCGCTCGCGTCGGAGCGGTGAGCGGGAGGTTCTCGTTGTCGCGGCGCCGGAGCGGGGCCGCCGCCGCCCTGGTGTCGATCTCGCTCGGTCTCCTGGCCCCCGGGGTCGCGATCGCTGCGGGGGCCAAGAAGTCCTCAGCGTCCGCGTCTGCCTCCTCGACGTCGTCGGCGGCCGTCTCCCCCACCGGGTCGAGTCCGCTGTCGAACTTCCCCGCTCCACCGGTCAGCTCGTCCACGCCGACCGCCACCAACCCGGTCGCAGCCACGACCACGAACGCCTCGGGCAGCGGCTCGATCAGCGGCGGCACCGCGATCGGCATCGCCGTCGCCGCGCTGGTCGTGATCGCCGGGATCTCCTTCTACATCTGGCACGACGCCCGTAAGCACGCCCCGGTCAAGGCCGGGGGCAGCGGCGGTGCCTACTCCGACATCGAGGGGCGCGGGCGCAGCGGCTCCAAGTCGCCCCCCAAACCCCGCAAGAAGAGCCCCGCCGAGCGGCGCCGGCGCAAGCGGGGGCGCGCGCCCCGGCGTTAGGGCGCGGCCCGGCGGGGGAGCGCCCCGGCGTTCGCCCAGCGCCCCGGCGTCAGGCCGCCGTCCCCAGGACGTGCTTGGCCCGCAGCAGCTGACGCTCGACCGTCCGCCTCGTCTGCCGGGTCTGCTCGGCCATCTCGACATAGCT
>DASXHG010000123.1:0-2146 GCA_036488625.1 Solirubrobacteraceae bacterium
CGGCACGAGCTGGCCACCTCGATGGAGGCCCTGATCCACCACTTCAAGCTCGTCACCGAGGGCTTTCGGGTCCCGCCAGGCGAGGCCTATTACCCGATCGAGAGCCCGCGCGGCGAACTCGGCTGTTATGTGCTCGCCGACGGCTCGGCCAAGCCGGCCCGGGTGCACATGCGCGATCCCAGCTTCGTGAACCTGCAGGCGCTGGCCCCGATGGTCAAGGACTCCTACATCGCCGATCTGATCGCGACGCTGGCCATGCTCGACCCGATCCTGGGCGGCATCGACCGATGACTCCGCTGGGGGCGAGCCGTCCGGCAGTCCCGCGCTTCGGGCACGGCTCGCGTGTGCCCGGATGGGATGACGCCGTTGACCTGACCAAGGATCCCGCGGTCACCCCCGATCCGGCGACGACGCCGGTCCCGGCCGAGCTGCGCGTGGAGATCGAGGCCGCGATGGCCAAGTACCCGGACCGCCGCTCGGCCGCGATCCCGGCCCTGCACGCCGCGCAGGCCGTGCACGGGTACTGCTCGCCGGAGGCGATCGATCAGGTGGCGGCGGTGATGCAGCTCACCCCGGCCTACCTGACCTCGGTGGCGACCTTCTACGACATGCTCGAGACGGCCCCGCGCCCGCCGCATAGCGACGTGTTCGTGTGCACGAACATCTCGTGCTCGCTGCTCGGCGCCGACGAACTGTTTGACGCCATGGTCGGCGCCGCCGGGGCCGACGAAACCATTCACGTGCGCTCGTTCGAGTGCCTGGGCGCCTGCGATATCGCGCCGATGGCCTCGGTCAACGGGGAGTACGTCGGACCGCTGGAGCTGGCCGATGCCGAGCAGATCGTCGATGACCTGCGGGCCGGCCGCCCGGTCCTGCCCGAGAAGCAGATCCGCTACCGCCGTACCGTCGACCCGGGAGCCGTGGCGAGCGCCGGCGGCGAGCGGGCCAGCGAGTTCGGCGCTCCCGCCGACACGCCGCGGGCCGATACCGCCGGCCTGACCCCGGCCGATGCCGAGAGCGACCGGCCCGGTCCGCCCGCCCCCCTCGAGTACCCCTCCGAAGAGAATGAAGACGCCTGATGCGAACCATCCTGTTTGACAACATCGACGAGCCCGGGCTGAACACGCTCGAGGTCTACGAGCGCCGCGGCGGCTACCAGTCGCTGCGCAAGGCGCTGTCCATGCCGCGCGAGGATGTCCTGACCGAGATCATGGACTCGGGCATCCGAGGCCGCGGCGGCGCCGGCTTCCAGATGGGCCGCAAGGTCTCGTTCCTGCCCCACGGGGACATGGAGAAGTATCTGGTCTGCAACGCCGACGAGTCCGAGCCGGGCACGTTCAAGGACCGCGAGCTGATGCAGAAGTCCCCGCACATGCTCATCGAGGGGATCGTGATCGCCGCCTATGCGGGCGAGATCGCCCGGGCCTTCCTCTACATCCGCGGCGAGTATGAGCTCCAGGCCGAGATCCTCGAGGCCGCGATCGCCGAGGCACAGCGGGCCGGGTACGTCGGCGAGAACGTGATGGACAGCGGCGTGGACCTGCCGCTGGTCCTGCACCGTGGCGCCGGCGCCTACATCTGCGGTGAGGAGACCGGGCTGCTGGACTCGCTGGAGGGCAAGCGCGGCAACCCGCGCCTGAAGCCTCCGTTCCCCGCCATCGAGGGTCTGTACCACGGACCGACGCTGATCAACAACGTCGAGACGCTGGCCACCGTTCCGGCCATCCTCAGGATGGGCGGGGCCGAGTACGCCAAGATCGGCACCGAGACGTCGACCGGAACCAAGCTCGTCTCCATCTCGGGCGACGTCAGGCGTCCGGGCAACTACGAGATCGAGCTCGGGATCCCGTCGCGGGAGATCATCTACGGCCTGGCCGGCGGCCCGCCCAGCGGCAAGGACGTCAAGTTCTGGTTCCCGGGCGGCTCCTCGTCCCCGGTCCTGACCAAGGACGACCTCGACGTCCCCTACGACTTCGACAGCATGGCCAAGGCGGGCTCGATGCTCGGCTCGGGGGCGATCATCGTCGCCGACGAGTCGCGCCGCGTGCTCGACACCGCGCTGAAGCTGGCCAAGTTCTACGCCCACGAGTCGTGCGGCAAGTGCGTGCCCTGCCGCGAGGGCACGAACTGGACGCACAAGATGCTC
>DASXHG010000152.1:0-4127 GCA_036488625.1 Solirubrobacteraceae bacterium
GCCGCGCTCAAGCAACCCTTGCTGGTCTGCCTCGACGACATGCAGTGGTCCGACGCCGGCACCGCGGCCGCGCTGCGGACGCTCCACGCCCGCCTGGCGGCGCTGCCGATCGCCTGGCTGATCGCCTTTCGACCCGATCAGCTGTCGCTCCAGGTGGCGCGTGCGTTCGAGCTGCTCGAGCGCGAAGGGGCCGAGAAGCTCGTACTGAGGCCGCTGGATGATGCAGCGGTGGCTCAGGTCGCGCTGGACGTGATGCGAGCCGAGCCCGATGAGGCTTTGCTGGAGCTCCTGGGGCGTGCCCACGGCAGTCCGTTCTGGCTGATGGAATTGCTCTCGGGGCTGCGCGAGGAGCAGCTCGTGCGGGTGCAATCGGGCCACGCCGAACTACTCGACGGGCATCTGCCCGGTCGCGTGCGCGACAGCATCCAGGAGCGATTCAGGGGCATGTCAAAGCCGGCGCGGGAAACGGCGATCGTGGCCGCTTCGCTGGGGCGCAAGTTTGCCTTCAGCGACCTGGCGACGATGCTCGATCAGCCTCCATCCGGGCTGCTCTCACCGGTCGGCGAGCTGATCAGCTTTGGCGTACTGGTCGAGAGTGGTGACCAGCTCGCCTTCCGCCACGACATCATTCGCGACGCCGTCCGTGCCAGTGCGCCGGCATCTGCACGGCGGGCGCTGGACCGTCAGGCGGTCGAGGTGCTGCTGGCTGCCGGGGCGTCCCCGGTCGAGGTCGCGACACAACTGGCCGAGAGCGCCGATCCCGGTGACGAGGTCGCGATCACCACGCTGTTCAAGGCCGCCGAAGCCCTGGCCAGGTCAGATCCGGGAGCAGCCGCGGACATGAGCCGGCGGGGCCTGGAGCTGGCGCCGCGCAGTCACCCTCTACGCGGGCCGCTCGTGGCTCAGACGGCGCTGTTGTTGCATGAGGCGGCCCGAGTCGACGAGGCGACGGCGTTTGCCGACACGTACCTGCGCGAGGCGCTTCTCCCCGTGCATGAGGCGGAGATCCGGCTCAGCATCGCCGGGATGTTCGCGATCTCGCCCGACGTGCGCGTCGACGCCGGCCGCAAGGCGCTCGCCCTACCTGATCTGCCTCGCACGCTGAGGGCCCGGCACCTGGCAAGCCTCGTTCACAATCTCCTCGTCGGGGGGCGGGTGGAGCCCGCGCGCAGACTCCTTCCCGAGGCGACCAGGGCCGCGGGCAGTAGCGACGACGCGATCGCAACGTTCATGCTCAACCTCGCCGAGGGCGGACTGGAGGTGGCCGACGGAAGGCTCGGGCGGGCCCTGCAGCTGACCGAGGCGGCCGCGCGATCTGGCTCGGCCCGGCACGATTACGCTCGGGAGCGCCTCACGCAGGAATGGCGGGGCGAAACCCTGATGCTGCTCGATCGGGTCCAGGAATCACTCGACCTGACCGCGGACGGGATCGCCGAGGCCCAGCGCGACCTGCAGAGCTGGGCGCTGCACATCTTCGAGACATGGCGCGGCCGGCAACTGTTCCAGCTGGGACGACTGCCCGATGCGGCTGCGATGCTGGAGGGCCAGCTGACCGCCGAACACGACGAACGCCACGACAGCATTCTCGATGTCGCGGGGGTGGTCGCGCTCGGACGTGTCGGTCTTCACACGGGTGATGCGCGGCTACAGCGAATCACCGTCGCGCGCGCCAAGACGATGCTCGGGCAGAGCCCTCCGCCCAGCTTTCGCCGCCAAGCCGCGTGGCTGCTCGCCCTTCACGCGATGGCCGGCGGCGACGCTGCCGGCGCACGCACCTGGCTGTACGCGTCGGACGTCGGCGACCACAGGCCGATCCTGCCGCTGTTCCCGCTCGACGCCACCGATGACGCCCCCCTGGTGCGCATCGCGATCGCCGCCGACGATCACGAGCTGGCCGAGAGCGGGGTTGCCGCAGCCACGCGCCGGTCGGAGCTTAATCCAGGCGTCCATACGATCGCCGCAACCGCAGCCCACGCACGCGGTCTGGCCTTCGCAGACGAACAGGAGCTCGCGCTCGCCGCGGAGCTCTTTGCCGACGGGCCGCGCCCACTCGCGCTCGCCTCAGCGCTCGAGGATCTGGGAGCCGTCCGGATCAAGCGCGGCGCCGCCACGGAGGGCATCGATCTGCTCGGTCGGGCGCTGACCATCTACACCCGGGCGGGCGCGGCCTGGGACGCGGGGCGGGTCCGGGGTCGGCTACGAGAGCAAGGGGTGCGCCGCCGGCTGATCACGCCCGACCGGCCCGAAACCGGCTGGGCGGCGATGACCGACTCGGAGCTGGCGGTGGCGAAGCTGATCGCTCAGGGGCTGACCAACCGCCAGGCCGCCGAGCAGCTCTTCCTCTCCCCGCACACGGTCAGCAGCCATCTGCGCCGCGTGTTCACGAAGCTCGACATCAACTCACGCATCGAGCTGACCCGCCTCGCGGACGGGCGCCGGGACTGACCCCGACCGTGAGGGCGTTCGAGCGAGCGACGTCGGGCGCAAAGTGCCCGTTAGCGATCGCACGACCGTGTGATGCCAGGTCGGCATTGGTGGTGCAGCGTGTGTCCTCGCTTTGGTTTCCCCGCTTCTCTGTCGGCACCGCGATCACATCAGGATCGCCGAGCTCCCGGAAGCTGTCGCGGGCTGTGAGGACTGCCTGGCCGCCGGCCTGCGCTGGCTTCACCTGAGGATCTGCCTGGAGTGCGGTCACATCGGCTGTTGCGACGACTCGCCCCACCGCCACGCCACGGCCCACGCCCGGGCGAGCGGTCACCCGATCATCCGCTCGCTCGAACCCGGAGAGGAATGGGCCTGGTGCTACATCGACCGGATCGGCATGCTGGCCCCGGAGGTAGCCGGTTCCACCCGCATTCCCCCGTCCCCGCTGGGTCCGTGAGGATCACCCTGCTCGGCGATCCAGGATGCCGCCAGAGTCGTCCAGGTCTCCGTATCCCCGGCGCCGAGCGCCAGGCCGAGGCTGTGC
The DNA here is from genome assembly GCA_036488625.1 of Solirubrobacteraceae bacterium. Lineage (GTDB taxonomy): Bacteria > Actinomycetota > Thermoleophilia > Solirubrobacterales > Solirubrobacteraceae > Palsa-465. The sequence goes on from DASXHG010000152.1 coordinate 2,969, forward strand.
GGTCCGTGGGCGAACACGTGCACAGCGTGCGCGACTTCGTTGGTCGCGAGCGCCCGGGCGAGGCGGTAGGTGTGCTCCGGAGGGACGTATCTGTCCTCGGCCGTGTGCCAGATGAAGAACGGCGGCGCGGACGGTGTGACCAGCGCGTCCAGCGATGTCTCGCGGCGCAGCTGCGCCGGTGCGTGCTCGCCGAGCAGGATGATCCGCGCCGGCCGGTAGGTCTCGGTCTCCATGGACGTGATCGCATAGCCGAGGACGACGAAGTCGACCGCCTCGTTGGGGTCTGTGCGCGGAGCCAAAGCGGCCAAGCCTGCGAGATGGCCGCCGGCAGAGAAGCCGACGATGCCGATGCGATCCGCGCCGTCGTTTCGATGCCGGCGGATTTCTGCTCGCAGTGCCTCGAGCGGCGCGGGGTGCCGGGCGTGCAACGGGTAGCGGAACACGCTCGCGCGGAAGCCCAGTCCTTGCAGCCACTCGGCGACCGGCTCGGCCTCGGAGGCGACATGTGTGGCGTAGCCCCCGCCGGGCAATACGAATAGGTGTGTTCCCGACCCCGTCACCATGGCTAGCGGACCGGCTCGCGGGAGTTGATCGAGTCGGCACCGGCGGGCCGCGCCGCGCTCCCGGCCAGTCGGTAGCCGCTCTGGATCCAGTCGAGCGCGATCGAGCCCCACTCGTCTGCCCCGTCCTCCCAGGCGAAGTGGCCGGTGTCGAGCAGCGCGAGCTTGCTGTTGGGCAGACGCTGGTGCAAGAACTCGGCGTTGGCGGGCGGGACGAGCTGATCGCGCCGGCCGGCGATGATCTGCACCGGCGTCCGGATCTCGGGCAGCCGGTCGCGGAGGACGGCGAGATCGGTGGGATAGCTGCGGACATAGCGCGCGGACTCGGCAAACCTCGTTCCCGCGTATGAGTCGAGGTAGTCCTCGCGCGCCGTCTCGGAGGGCTCGTAGAACTCGAGCTGGGTCAACGCGTTGGCGACGACGTCCCGGCCGTCGAGCGCTCTCAGCCCCTCGAGGTCAGGGGCCTCGATCATGTCCTTGAGCGCCCCCGTCACCTCGAGTGGGTACGCGGTGGCGCCACTGCCGACCACGGCGCTCGTCAGTGCGGCGGGCGCCAGAGCGGCGGCGAACAGCGTCGCGCCGGTGCCGACATCGGGCCC
>DASXHG010000233.1:0-3635 GCA_036488625.1 Solirubrobacteraceae bacterium
AGAAGGTGACAAAGTAGGCCGCCACCCAGACAAAGAACAGCACGCCCCCGATCGCCACGGCCAGAGCGTGCTGGTCAGAGATGCGCAGCACCGAGCCGAGGAGGAGGACCGCACCGGTCACGACCAGCGCTGCGGCATCGATCAGCAGGGAGTCAGCGACGATCGCGATCGCCCGCGTGACGAGGCCGGCGTACTCGGCGCCTCCGTCCGAACTGGTCCCAGCGCCGTTGGACGATGCGGGGCCGAGTTCGAGGGGGATCTGGCCCTCGGCTCCGGGCAGATCAGGGTTGGCCATCAGGCCCCCGGCGCGCCCTCGGCATCGATGCGCGGAGCCCGCCGGGTGAGGCGGGCGGCAATGCGCTCGAGCCGGGCATCAGCCGTCCGGGAGCGCTCGCGCGCGACCCCGGCCATCTGGTTTGCGAAGCCCACGCTCTGGCGACCGATGGCCTCGGTGACCGCGGGGCTCTGAGCGATCTCGTCGACGAGGACCCAGATTGCCTCGCTTTCAAGCAGACGAGTGACGAGCAGGTCCGGGAGGCGGCTGTCCATCACCTTCGTGATGACCAGATCGATCATCGGGCTGTCGATCACCCGGCCGATCAGGCGCCCCATGTCAGGGCTGTCGATCGTGCCGGCCACGACCCGTCCCGCCTCCGGACTGCCGATCGTCTGCGTGAGGCGGTGAGCCGCGTCGTCCATCAGTGGGCTGGCGGCGATCCGCGCGACGGCCTCCTGGGCAAGCGACGAGTTGAGCAGCTCATCGGCGGCGGCGAGCGCCGCGTCAAGCGTGGTCAGAGTCACCCGCCGAGCTGGTTTTGACAGCGTCCTCTGGCCCTGGGCCAGCACCCGTCCGGCCACCATGCGCCCCGGGCGCAGGGCCGCCGCGCCGACAGACGTTAGGGCTCCCACCACACCCGTCGCATGAACATCTCAGCCGACGTCCTCGGGGAGGGAAAGCCCAAGGGCGAGCATGATCTCCGGAGCGGCCGCAACCACCCGAGGGCCACCGACCTGCGGCGCGATGGCCCGAAGCACGGCGAGGATGTCCTCCGGACTCGCGCCGTCGTTGAGCGCGTTGCCCACCTGCCACACATACGAGGCCGGAGGCGCATCGAGGGCGATCAGGGCGGCGATCTTCACCAGAGCGAAGGTCCGCGAATCCAAAGTGCTCGCTTCCATCTCGACCTCACGCAACCCGAGAATCTCGTCCAACAGGCTCACGTCGCCGGTCGCGACACCTGTCAACGTCTGATGAGTCTCAGCTCCTACAGCGGCCATCTGGTCTCCTTCGCAGATTGCAAAACGAAATGCGTCTGGCGAAGCATCGATCCGGCAGACGGCGGACGCATCAACCGAAACGGGTGAGGCGCCGGTGGGGATCAGGGCACGCCGGGCCAGCCGGGTCGCCCCAGCTGCGGCTCAGCCGAGCGCGGACTGAGTCGGGTTGGCGTCGGCGAGGTACATCAGGGCCGCCTTGACGCGCCGGCTCGTGTCCTCCGACTCGCGGAGGTTGAGCTTCATGAAGATCGCATTGATGTGCTTCTCGACCGCGCGTTTGGTGAGAAACAGGGAGGCGGCGATGGCAGCATTGCTCTTGCCGGTGGCCACCTCGGTCAGCACCTCGCGCTCGCGCGCTGTGAGCTCATCGAGTGGTGACGCGACCGAGCGGGCCCGCTCGGCCATGAGCAGATCGATCATTCGCCCGTCGATCGCCGACCGTCCGGCGGCGACTGCTTCGATGGCCGAGACGAGCTCGCCGAGGTCCCCGATCCGCTCCTTGAGCAGATACGCCCGTCCCTCCGAGCCGGCCTCGAACAGCTCGAGGGCATACGCGGGGTCGGCGTGTTGGCTGAGGATCACGACGCCGATCCCCGGATGCGTCTGGCGCAGACGGTTTGACACGTCCAGACCTTCGCGTGAATGAAAGGGCGGCATGCGGATATCGCTGACCACCACGTCCGGGGGATCGTGCTCAATCGACTCCATCAAGCCGAAGGTGTCTTGGCACACTGCGACCAGCTCCAGCTCGGGGGCAGTGGACAGCAGCTGGCGCAACGCCTCTCGGACGAGATAGCTGTCTTCAGCGATCGTCACGCGCACACCCACGTCGCCCACTTTAGGGCACGCCCATACCTAGCTACCACCTATGCCGAAAACCCTATAAGTGGAGCAACATCTATGTCTTACGCCGGTGCTCAAGAGCTATTCAAAAGGCCCGCCTTCTCGGCCGCGAACTCCTCGTCGGTCAGCGCGCCGTGATCGTGCAGATTCGACAGCCTCTCGAGGTCGCTTACGCGGTCGTCCTGGTCCCCTACGGCCGTGGTCGGTTGCGCCCGCCCCGGCCACCACCGACCATCGGTGCGGCCACCCGCTTGCGCACCATCCGCGCCGGGCGGAAATTCGATCGCGGTCTGACGACGAAGGGCATGGACCCCGAGGCCGAGCAGGACGATAAAGCCCGCGATGTAGGCAAGCTGCCGCGTGGCCGGCGTCGGACCCCACACGATGACGAGCAGCAGCACGATGTACACGGCGATGTAGGCGGTCGCCGGGTGCTCGCGCAGGGTCGGAGCGAGCACGCGCCGCAGCGCTGTCGCCGGGCGCGTGTGTCCGGCGAGCCACGCGGCAACGACAAAAACCAGGCCGTAGGCGATCATGGCGACGCCGATGTCATAGAGCAGCGTGGTCGCGATATCCCAGACCTGGTGCGCCGCCGGACGGTTCGACGGGTTGTTGACCAGAGCGTTGACGACGTCGTTGCCGGCCAGCCGGCGATCAAGCAGCGCAAAAAGGCCGATGGCCACAAAGCACCAACCCGTCCTGCGCAACGCGACCCGCCGGCGGCCCCTCGAGAGCCACACGGCGAGCGCGAACAACGCAAAGGCGAGTAGCGGCAGGATGAGCGCCAAACCCTTGATCAGCGAGGCGACGTCCTGCACGGTCTTTAGCTGACGGGACCGCATGATCACGAGCTGGCCATCCCCGGGTGGGAGCGTGACCCCCGCCGCCGCCGCGCCCGCCTTCACGGTCCCCGCGTTGGCCTTGAGCTTGGCCCTCGCGGCGGTGACCTGCTGCTGAATTCCGAGGGCGCCGGCGAGCTGATCGACGATCGCGTGCAGGTTGAGGGTGACCACCCCGCCGTGGGTGGACGCGAGCGAATTGCCGCCGTTGATGATCTTCACAAGCGTGCGGTGGGCGGCTCGGTTGGCCTCCCGCCAGGCCGTCTGGACCTGTGACGTCTCGAGGAGTCTCGGTGCGGCCTGGGCGGCGACCTGCTCCGCCCCGGCGCTGATCGGGCCGGCGAGGGGCTGGAGCGCCGTCGGCAGCTCGGCCTTCAGGCGCGCCTGCGGAACCCCGGAGCTGAACAGCTGGTTGACCGTGTACGAGGCCACCGCGGTCCGGATCTGCTCGTTAGCGAGGAGCTGAGAGCTCGTCGCGGTCCAGTTGTCGGTGTTGAGCGCCTGGCGGTTCAGCCACACCGCGTGGACGGCGAGGATGCCGATGATCGTGGCCAGCACGAACAGCGTGGTGATGAGAATGCGGTGGCGGTGAGGCCGGGTAGCGGACCCCGGAGGGACGGACGGCGCCGTCGCCGCTGGCGGTGTGTCCGCACTCGCGACACGTGCCTCCGGACT
>DASXHG010000282.1:0-3664 GCA_036488625.1 Solirubrobacteraceae bacterium
GACCGGCCGCTGCCCCGCTCCCCAGCGGCCGGTCCATCCCTACCCAAGGACATCGCATGCTCGGCGGCATCCTCCAACCCACACACGTGTTCATCGTCCTGATCGTCGTCCTCCTCGTTCTCGGACCCAAACGATTGCCCGAAGCGGGCCGTGCCATCGGGCAAGGACTCAGCGAATTCAAGGGCTCCTTCAGGGGCGCCCACGACGACCCTGAGGATCAGACCGAGTTGACCCCACGTGTTGAGGGCGCCCCTGAAATCCAACCGGACGACGTGCGAGAGGCGACGGCACGATGATGCCGGGAAGGACCGGGGCCGGGTCGCCCTCCAGTCGGCTCTCGGGGGGACTTGATCGCGAGACATTGGTGGTGGCCGGGGTCGCAACCCTCGGGCTGATCATGGCCGTGCTCGACACGACCATCGTGAACGTTGCGCTGGACACGCTCTCGAGGGAACTGCACGCCCCGCTCAGCAGCATCCAGTGGGTCTCGACCGGCTACCTGCTGTCGCTCGCGGCGGTGATCCCGCTCTCCGGGTGGCTCACCGAACGGTTCGGCTCCAAGCGCACGTGGATCGCCTCGATCGTTTTGTTCGCGGCTGGCTCCGGGCTATGCGCGCTTTCGACATCAGCCGGCGAGCTGATCGGGTTCCGGATCCTTCAGGGCCTTGGTGCCGGGATGCTGATGCCAGTCGGTTTCACTCTGATCGCCCAGAGGGCGGGGCCGCAGAGGGTCGGGCGCGCGCTCGCCGCAGTAGGGGTGCCGATTCTGCTGGGGCCGATCTTCGGTCCGATCATCGGTGGTCTGATCGTCGATAGCGCCTCCTGGCAATGGATCTTCGTGGTCAACGTTCCGATCGCCGGCGCGGCGATCCTCCTTGCAGCGCGTGTGCTCAAACCGCAGGCCGGCCGCGTGGACGCAGGCAAACTGGATTGGCTCGGAGCGGCGCTTTTGTGTCCCGGTCTGGCCGGGATCGTATTCGGCCTCTCCGAGACGGAGACCCATGGGGGAATCACTCATCTGATCGCGTTCGGCCCCGTCCTCGCGGGCCTCGGGCTTGTCGGCCTGTTCATCTGGCACAGCTTGCACGTCGAACGCCCGCTGATCGACCTACGGCTGTTTCGTTCGACTGGCTTCAGCGCGGCTGCCTGTACCACGTTCTTCCTCGGCGCAGCGTTGTTTGGCACGCTGCTGATACTTCCGCTCTACTACCAGGTGGACCGCGGCGAGAGCGCGCTGATCGCCGGGCTGCTGCTCGCCCCGCAGGGGATTGGCGCAGCGCTGATGCTGCCCATCAGCGGCCGCTTGACCGACCGCGCCGGGGCCGGCCGGGTCGTGCTCAGCGGCTGCCTGCTTCTCGCCGTATCGACCGCGCCATTCATTTTCGTCACCGGGCACACGCCCTACGCGCTGCTCGCCGGCATGCTGTTCGTCCGCGGGGTGAGCCTCGGCGCCGCGGTCCAACCGTCCACTGCCGCTGCCTACCAGCTCCTCGACTCAGCGCAGGTGCCGCGGGCCACCGCTGCGCTGAACACCCTGCGACAGCTCGGCGGGTCGATCGGCACGACCCTGCTCGCCGTCATCCTCCAACATGAGGCCACAACCGCCCTTGCGCCGCGCGGGACCCCGAACGCGGGGCTGCTGACCCCACTCCCAAACGCCGAACGTGTCCTGGTCAGCGGACCGGTCGCGAGCGCGTTCGGCCATACATTCTTCTGGGCGCTGGTGATGGCGCTCGTGACGATCGTTCCCGCCACCGTGCTCGTCCACGCCGAACGCACCCGCCGCCGCGACCGCGAGACATCGACCGGGCTCGAGAGCCGCTCTCGAGGGTTCGAATCCCCCGTCTCCCTTGAGTCCTAGGTTCCACGCCCGTCGTGGCGAGTTCCTAGGCTGCGCGGAGTGAGCGCGACGGTGACCCTCGAGCCCTGGGGCAGCGGCGACCTGCGCGCCTAGCCGGCCAGTCCGAGCCGCTGGGCGCGCTGCACGGCCTCGGTGCGATTGCGCACACCGAGCTTGCGATAGACGGCGCTCGTGTGCCCCTTGACGGTGTGGGTCGAGAGGTGAAGGCTCTCGGCGATCTCGGGATTCGTTGCCCCCGAGGCGATCAGGTCGAGCACCTCGCGCTCGCGATCAGACAGGCCGAGCGCTCCCTGGCGCTCCAGCGGTTCGAACGTCGTCTTGCCGAGCCCGGTGGCGTGAACGGCGGCGGCGATTCGGCGCGCCGGCCAGTCCTTGTGCGCGAACCCGGATGCGCCGGCGGCCCGCGCGGCGGTAGGCGAGATGTCGCCCGCGCCGGACATGAGCAGCACCCGCGTCTGAGGCTGGGCGGCACGCATGCGCTCGCAGACCTCTGCGCCTGACTCCTCACCGATGAAGAGATCGATCAGCGCCACGTGCGGGCGGTAGCGCGCCGCCAGCGCCAGCGCCTCGCGCCCGGTCTTGGCGCTCAAGCAGCGCTCCACCCACGGCTGTTGGGTGAGCATCAGGCGGAAGCCCCAATGCACGACCTCGTGATCGTCGACGACGAGGACGCTGAGATGCTCAGGACTGCGGGTCTGCTCAGCCATCGATCGGAACGACCAGGCGGACCTGCCATGTGTCCCGGTCGCGCTCGCCGAACTCGATCACGCCACCGCTCTGCAGGGCCTCGAGGGCCGCGAGCCGCAAGCCCATGCCCGCCGGGCGCCGCTTTCCCTTGACACCGTCATTGGCGACCTCGAGGACGAACGTGCCGTCCACGCGCGCGACGCGGACACTGACGCGGGTCGGGCTCGAGTGCTTATGGGCGTTGCGTACCGCCTCGGCGAGCACCGATTGAGCGAGCGGCTCAAGCGGGGCGGGCACATCGCCCTCGTGGCCGGTCTCGAGCCTCACGCCGAGATCCGGGTGCACGCGGGCGAGCCGCTCGACCTCGGCCATGAACGTAGTGCCGGTGGCGCGCGGTGTGCGCCCGAGCGGTCGGCTCAGAGCACTTCGCAACTCCCCTAAGGCGGCCTGTGTCTCGCTCGCGCAGCGAGTGCGCGCTGCCGCGGGCAGATCGCCGTCGCCGTCCAGCGCCATGGAAACACCGAACAGGCGCTGGACGACCTCCTCGTGGATCTCCCGGGCGAGGTTGATGCGTTGTTCGAGCTGGGACGCGCGCTCGGCCTGGGTGGCGACGATCTGCGCCACTGACGCCAGTGCCGCCGCCTTGCCCAGGGTCCAGAGCAGGTGTCGCTCGGAGTCGTCGAGCGGGGGTGCGGTGGGCCGGCGATCGGCGAGGATCACCCCGATCGCACGACCGGCGGCCACCATTGGTGCGCAGACCAGCCGCACGGGCTCGGCGACGAGCGCCGCGAACTCGTTCGGGACCTGACCGCTGAGGTCGCCGGCGACCTCGATGACGCGGTCCTCGCGCAACGCCCGCGCCGCGATCGGCGCTGACTCGACGGTCACGTGCGCGCCGGCGAACTGGTCGAGGTCGAGGCCGTGGGCCCCGGCGGCACGCACCCGCCGGCGTCCGGTGTCATAGCGAAAGATGACCGCTCGCTGCATGCGGGCCAGCCGGCACACGGCTTCGCACAGGCGGCTGTAGAACTCGTCGCCGGCCGGCACCGACTCCGCCTGCGACAGCACCTCGACGAACAGCTCGAGCGCATCGGAGCTCACGCCGGCGTCCTCGCC
>DASXHG010000283.1:0-4369 GCA_036488625.1 Solirubrobacteraceae bacterium
TCTGCCCCTGGCCGCGGCCGGCGTCCTGGTCACGGTGCTGGCGCTCGGCCAGGGCCTGGCCACCGTCGTCCACAACGATGCCGTCCTGTCGCGGCCCGATACCCGCAACCTGGTCCGGGCGTGGATGGTCAACCACGTCCCTGCGGGGGCCAAGGTGGTGATCGAGCCGGTGGTCGAGGACAACTGGGCCACGGACGTGGGGCGCTCGCTGCCATACACAGGCAGCGGCGCGCGGTGGCGGCGGTTTCCGACTTGGGAGACGGACGTCTCCTCGACCGGACAGCTGCTGCCGGCCGGTCAGCGGCGCTACGTGCTCGTGGACGAGTACGAGCGGACGCTGCGTCCTGAGCTGCTCGACGAATACGAAGCCAGCGGCTACTGCTGGGTGGTGATCGGCTCGCTGCAGGCGGGCCGCTCGTTCGCACAGCCGCGGGTCGCGCCCCAGGCCATCGCCTACTACGCCCAGCTCGCCAACCGTTCCAAGCTCATGTACCACGTAAGCCCGTTCGGAGGCAGTCGTCATGCAGTCCCGTTCAGCTTTGACTGGTCGATCGACTACTACCCGAGCCAGTACACGCGACCCGGACCCGAGATCAGCGTCTACCACCTGCAAACGGGCCGCTGTGCCGCGACGAGCGCCGCCTATCCTGCAAAGCACCCATGACCGCCACCACCGATTACGATCGTCGGCACCTGGCGCGAGCGATCGAGCTCGCCGAGCAGGGCCGGGGCCAAGTCAGCCCAAATCCGCTCGTGGGGGCGGTCATCGCCAATGCCGACGGGGTGATCGGAGAGGGTTTCCATCGCGCCGCCGGACGGCCCCACGCCGAGATCGAGGCCCTGAACGCCGCCGCCGGACAGGACCTCTCCGGCGCCACGCTCTACGTCTCGCTGGAGCCCTGCTGTCACCAGGGGTTGACGCCCCCGTGCACCGATGCGATCCGCGAGGCCGGGATCGGACGGGTGGTGGTCGGGTCTGACGACCCAAGCGGCCACGCCAGCGGCCGGGGCCTGGGGATCCTGCGCGACGATGGCGTCGAGGTCGTGCTCGCCGACGGGGAGCTCGCTGACCGGGCCCGGTTGCTCAACCAGCCCTTCCGCAAGCGAGCCCGTACGGGCCGGCCCTGGGTCCTCTTCAAGTCGGCCATGACTCTGGACGGCAAAGTGGCCACCCGTAGCGGCGACTCCAAGTGGATCTCCGGTGAGGAGAGCCGGCTCCGGGCCCATTACTGGCGTGCGGAGTGCGATGCGGTCGCGGTCGGCGTCGGCACCGCGCTCACCGACGACCCGCGCCTCACCGCTCGCGTCGAGGGGGCCAGCCGCCAGCCTCGGCGGGTCGTGTTCGATTCGATGGGGCGCCTGCCGCTGGGCGGGCAGCTCGTTCGCGAGGCGCGCCGGGTACCGCTGACCGTCGTCGTCTCCCGGGCCGCGCCTCGCACGGCCACCGATGCCTTCAAGACTCATGGCGTGGACGTGATCGTGGCCACGGGCGAGAACGAGCCCGCCCGCGTCTGCTCGGGCCTGGATCAGCTCGGGGCGGCGGACGTGAACTCGATCCTGCTCGAGGGCGGACCGCATCTGGCCGGGGCCTTCCTCGAGGCCGGGGAGATAGATGAGATCCGCCTGTTCCTGGCTCCGCTGGTCCTGGGCGGTCGCACCGCGCGCAATCCGATCGAGGGCGAGGGCTCGGAGTTGATCGCCGAGGCCGTCCGCGCCAGCCGGCTGAGCTGCGAGCGGGTGGGGGAGGATCTGCTGATCGCGGCCCGTATCCGTGAGTGGTGAGCGCATGTTCACGGGCCTCGTACAGGATCTGGGCCGGGTGGCCGCCGCGGAGACCTCCGGAGACGGAGTCCGCCTGGCCGTGGCCACCACGCTGGCGCCGGAGATCGGCGAGGGCGACTCGGTGTCCGTGAACGGCGTCTGCCTGACCGCGGTCAGCGTCGCGGCCGAGCAGTTCGAGGCCGAGGTCATCAACGAGACCCTGCGTCGCAGCTCGCTGCGCGAGGTTCGGGCCGGCGCCGTGGTCAATCTCGAACTGCCGCTGCGCGCGACGGACCGGCTGGGCGGGCACGTTGTCCAGGGGCACGTCGATGGCGTCGGGTCTGTGGCCTCGATCACCGCCGACGGCTTCTCGCGCCAGGTCCGCATCACCGCCGATCCCGATGTCCTGCGTTACGTCGTCCGCAAGGGCTCGATCGCCGTCGACGGCGTCTCACTGACCGTGTCCGATATCGACGATGCATCGTTTACCGTCTCATTGATCCCGGAAACGCTCGAGCGCACCAGTCTCGGAAGCGCTTCGGTGGGGACTCCCGTAAACCTGGAGGTGGACGTTTTGGCCAAGTACGTCGAGAAGCTGATCGGGGCCGGGCGATGAGCACCACACGGACGTTCGCCCCGATTGAAGAGGCCATCGAGGACATCCGCGAGGGCAAGATGGTCGTGGTCTGCGACGACGAGATGCGGGAGAACGAGGGCGACCTGACGATGGCCGCCCAGTTCGTCACCCCGGAGGCGATCAACTTCATGGCCAAGGAGGGAAGGGGGCTGATCTGCCTGGCCCTCAGTCCGGCCCGCTGCGACGAGCTCGGACTCGACCTGATGGCGGCCAAGAACGAATCGGCCTTCGAGACCGCGTTCACGGTCTCGGTCGAGGCGCGCTCGGGCGTCAGCACCGGCATCTCGGCGGCCGACCGGGCACGCACGATCCAGGTCGCCATCGATCCTGAGACGAGCCCCCGTGAGCTCGTCCAGCCCGGCCACGTGTTCCCGCTCAAGGCGCGCGTAGGTGGCGTGCTCGAGCGTGTCGGTCAGACCGAGGCCGCCGTCGACCTGGCCCGTCTCGCCGGCCTCAATCCGGCGGGCGTGATCTGCGAGATCATGAATGACGACGGGACCATGGCCCGGGTGCCCGATCTGACCCGCTACTGCGAGCGTCACGGCCTGAAGATGATCACGGTGGCCGACCTGGTCGCCTACCGCCGCCGGCACGAGAAGCTGGTCGAGCGCGTCGTCGACACCAGCCTGCCCACCGCCTTCGGGGAATTCGTGGCCGTGGGCTACCGGTCGCTGATCGACAACAAGCACCACGTCGCGCTTGTCAAGGGCGATGTCGAGGGCGCCCGCGACGTTCTCGTCCGCGTGCACTCGGAGTGCCTGACCGGCGATGTCTTCCACAGCCTCCGTTGTGATTGCGGCGAGCAGCTGGAGTCGGCGCTGGCCATGATCGAGAAGGAGGGCCGCGGTGTTCTGCTCTACCTGAGCCAGGAGGGCCGGGGGATCGGGCTGCTGAACAAGTTGCGCGCCTACAAGCTGCAGGAGGAGGGCCTCGATACGGTCGATGCCAACCTCCGCCTCGGACTGCCAGCCGATCTGCGCGACTACGGCATCGGTGCCCAGATCCTGGTCGACCTCGGGTTGAGCAGCATCCGGATTCTCACCAACAACCCGAAGAAGATCTCCGGCCTGGCCGGGTACGGGCTGTCGGTCGCTGACCAGGTGCCGATCGAACACGCCTCAAATCCCCACAACGAGGCCTATCTGCGCGCCAAGCGCGACCGTATGGGGCACACGCTGCACCACCAGGGCCTCCCGCTCGACGAGGAGATGCTCCAGGAGGAGCATGAGTCCGACCAGGAGGCGGCCGGTGGCCGCTGAGCGCCGGATCGCCATCTGCGTGGCCACCTTCTACGCCGAGCTGGCCGAAAGGCTCGAGCAGGGCGCGCGGGCCGCGCTGACCGAGGCGGGGATCGAGGACGTCGAGCGTTTCGAGGTGCCCGGCGCCTTCGAGCTTCCATTGGCGGCGCGGTATGCGGCCCAGTCGAGTCGTTTTGACGCGGTCGTGTGCCTGGGCGCGGTGATCCGAGGCGAGACCGACCACTATGACTACGTCTGCTCGGCGGCCACCCAGGGCATCTCCAACGTCCAACTGACCTCGGGCGTGCCGTGCGGGTTTGGCCTGCTGACGGTCGAGAACATGGAGCAGGCCCTGGCCCGGGTCACCGGGGGCGACAAGCGCGACACCGGTCGGCACGCCGTCGAGGCGGCGTTGGCCTCACTGGCCGTGCACGACGAGCTCACGGGCCGGCGCGGCCCGGCCGGCTTCGCCGCCAGCTGATCCTCAGCCGCCGCCGTGCTTGTTCTTGTCGTGGCCCTTGCCGGGCAGGGCGGCCCCGCCCGATTGGCTGTTCTGGCCTGAGCTCTGGCCGGCGGCCTGCTCGGCCTGGTTGAGCAGCGCCTGGACCGTGGCGGTCTGGTTGGGGATCTGCAGCCGCTGCTGCAGGATCGGGATCGCCGCTTGCGGGTTGCCTGACAGCACGAGCGAGCGCCCGAGGTCGTACAGGGCGTAGGCGTAGGTGAGGCTGCCGTG
>DASXHG010000292.1:0-2820 GCA_036488625.1 Solirubrobacteraceae bacterium
GGCGGCGACACCCGCCACCGGACGCTCCGCGACGCCATCGGCTGGAGCTACGACCTGTGCACACAAGCCGAGCAGGCGCTGTGGGCGCGGCTGTCGGTCTTCGCCGGAAGCTTCAGCGTCGAGGCGGCCGAGGAGGTGTGCACCGGCGGCGAGCTGACCGCAGGCCAGATCTTCGACACCGTGATCCGGCTGGTGGACAAGTCGGTCATCACCAGGGACGACGCCAGCGCGGGCCAGCCGACGCGGTACAAGATGCTGGACACCATCCGCGAGTACGGCGCTGAGGAACTGGCCGCGTCGGGCAGCGAGGAGAACGTCAGAAAACGGCTCGTCGCCCGCTACCTGTCGATGGCGCGCTACTTCGGCGAGCACGTGGTCGACGACGACCAGCTCGACCGGTTCCGTGAGCTGCAGAGCGAGCACGCCAACCTCGGGGCCGCGCTCGGGTACGCGCTTGACGCGCCGGACGGGCACGGCCACCGCGATGGCGCTGAGCTCGCCATCGACCTGTACGGGTACTGGCACATGGCCGGCCTGCTGCGTGAGGGCAAGTACTGGCTCGACAAGGTGCTCGAGCGCTTCCCCGACCCGTCGTCGTCGGAACGAGGCTGGGCGCTGGTCGTCCGCGGCTACCTCGGCGCCATGCAGGGCGAGGCGGATGAGGCGGTGGCGGACGCCACCGCCGGCACTCAGATCGGCGAGCAACGGGGCGACCCGAAGCTGGTCGGCCGGGGCTACTGCTACCTGACGCTCGCGCTGACGATCGCCGCTCGGTACGAGGAGGCCCGCTCGGCCGGCGCGCAGGCCGAGCAGCGGCTGCAGCGGCTCAACGACCGCGCCGGGCTGCGCATCCTCGACGTGCACCTGGCGCACGTGTCGCAGCTGGACGGCGACCTCGAGGGCGCGCTCAGGTACGCCGCCCAGGTGACCCGCCGTTTCGGCGAGCCGGGCGACACGGGCGAGATCAAGGAGCGGTGGGCGCAGGGCTGGGCCTACACGATCTCGGCGATGGCGATGTACTGGGATCCGGCCCGGCACGACGAGACCGTCCAGACCACCAGCAAGGCGCTGCTGGCCAAGCACGAGCTCGGCGACGTGATGGGGATGGCCTACTGCCTTGAGGTCCACGGCTGGCTGGCCGCGCGGGCCGGCCGCCACGTGCGGGCCGCCTGGCTGCTCGGCGCCGCCGATCCGCTCTGGGAGCGGGCCGGCGGACGGCTGGGCGGCACGGCCGCCCTGCTGCGCGTCCACGATCAGGCGATGGGCAAGGCCAGGGCGGGGTTCGCGGGCAAGCGCTTCGAGGCCGTGTTCGCCGAGGCCGGACGGCACCCGGTCGAGCAGCTGGTGTCATTCGCGGTCAGCGACGCCGACGAGCCGACCGCCGAGGGCACCCGGTGGCGGATGCCCGGGACCCTCACCTTCCGCGAGGCTGAGATCGCCGACCTCGCGGCCAGGGGCATGTCCAACCGGCAGATCGCGGAGCACCTGTTCATATCGAAGCGCACCGTCGACGCGCACCTCGATCACATCTACGCCAAGCTCGCGATCTCCTCGCGGGTTGAGCTGCTCAACGCGCTCCGGCTAGCCCGCCCCAGCCAGCCCTGAGCGGCGCTGTTCAGGCCTTGGGCTCGTCAAGCCGGAAACCGACCTTCAGCGTGACCTGGAAATGGCAGCGCTGGTCGTCTTCGATCCGGCCGCGGATGCCGCTGACCTCGAACCAGTCGAGGTTGTGGAGGGTCTGGGAGGCACGGCTGATGGCAACCTTGATCGCGTCGTCAACGCCCTCGCCGGAGGAGCCGACGATCTCGCTCACTGAGTAGATGTTGTCTGACATCGATATCCCTTCCGTAGCTTTACCCCGGTGGCTACCCACTGCCGGGCGGCGTACGCTCGCGGCCGCCCGGCGCCGAAGTGACACCGGGGAGCCGGCCGGAAACGTAAGGGGTAGCGTGGTTTGCATGAGCGAACCCGAGTTTCACCGTGACCGCCGTCAGCATGGCGGTGCCGCCCAGCGCCTTGACGACGACAAGCTCGCCGAGCTTACGGAGGACGAGCGGGTCGAGGCGGGGCTGGACGACTTCAATCCGGACGAGGTCCCGCCGGCCACCGACCCGCTGCCCGACGGCGTGCCGCAGCGGACCGACGTCCGGCAGAGCGACGAGTACAAGGACGCCGAGGCCGAGATCGAACGCGAGGAGAAGGCGGGCGAGCTGGGCAGGCTCGACGCCGAGCACCCGTTCCCGCCCACCCGCTACGACAACAGCTAGCGCACCGGCCTCGGCTCGATGGCGTAGCTGACAGCTTGCGGGGATCTGTCAGGCCGCCCCGTGAGTCACGCCGTACTTGAGCCGCGCGCCGAGCAGGGCACGGTAGGCGCCCCTGGCCCCGGGCGGCTGTGGGAGTCTGAGGATATGGACGATGACGTGCCTGCGGTGCTTGATCTGCCGGTGGGGATCGCGGCCAGCGGGTCTGCCCACCGGCGGGAGTCGGACTCGATGGGGGTCATGGACGTGCCGGCCGACCGGTACTGGGGAGCGCAGACCGAGCGGTCCCTGATCCACTTCGGCGACATCGGCCCCGACCTGGTGCCCCGGGAGGTGTACCACGCGTTCGGCTACGTGAAGAAGGCGGCCGCGCTCGCCAACGGCAAGGCCGGGCGGCTGCCCCCGTGGAAGGCGTCGCTCATTGCCCGCGTCGGCGACGAGGTGATCGACGGCGAGCTCGACTCGCACTTCCCGCTCCGGGTGTGGCAGACCGGGTCCGGCACCCAGTCCAACATGAACGTCAACGAGGTCATCGCCAACCGGGCGATCCAGCTCG
>DASXHG010000294.1:0-6909 GCA_036488625.1 Solirubrobacteraceae bacterium
CGGGGGATCCCGGCCGTCCTCGCCGCGGCCATCGCCAGCGCGCTGGGCGCCTGCGGGAGCGCCGGGCAGACCACGCACACGTCCAGCCCGCCCAGCAGCACGAGCGCGGCGCAGAGCAGCGCCGCCGCCGGGACGGCGACCACGACCAGCCGGTCGGCCAGCGCGGGATCCACCGGCTCCCAGACGCGGTCTCAGACCAAGACCAAGGCGAGCACCACGCCGAGCCCGGCCCAGAACGGCCCCCAGCTTCCGGCGGAATTCAAGGTCGAGCCCGGCGGGGCGCTCAGTCCGGCGCGGGTCTCGGCACCACCGCACACGACGATCGCGCTGTCGCTGGTCTCATCCGGCGGGAGCTATGTGGTCGCGCTGCGGACCCCGCACGCGCAGTCCTACGCGGTCAGCGGCGATCACCCGGTGCACGCGATCCTCAAGGGTCTGGCCAACGGGACGTACGCGATCGAGGTCGACGGACGCCCGCGCGGGCAGCTGATCGTCGGCGTCGCGCCCGGGCCCTAGCCGAGCGGCGGCCTCACACGAAACCCCTAGTCGAACCCGGCCCCTAGCCGACCCGCGAGCCCGGCTCCGCACCCCGGTCGGGGCGAAGCAGCACCACGCCCCGCTCGTCATCGAGCGCGCCGAGGACGAGGACCTCGGACATGAACGGACCGATCTGGCGGGGAGCGAAATTGACCACCGCAACCACCAGCGTGTCCTCGAGTTCCTCGCGGCCGTAACTGGTGATCTGCGCCGAGGAGCGCTTCAACCCGATCTCGGGCCCGAAGTCGATGGTCATCTTCCAGGCCGGCTTGCGCGCTTCGGGAAACTCCTCGACCGACAGGACGCGACCGACCCGCATGTCAACGGCTTCGAACTGGGCGAAGTCGATCATCGGAGGAGAGAAGGGGGAGGGGCTAGCGACTGGTGGCGAGCGGAAGCGGCGCGCCCTCGAGCGAACTCGGCCCGGTGGTATCCGAGCCGGGGAGGAGGCTGGTCGAGGTGCTCGCGGTCGGGGTCGTTGACGTGGTGGTGCCGGGCGCGGTCGAGCCGATCGTCGTTCCCGTCGGGGTGCTCACGGTGGGGGACCCGGACGAACTCCCACCTGACGGGGTGGTGGACGTCCCCGTGTCCGGAGAGCCGCTGCCTGCCGGGGGGGCTGAGCTCGAGCTCTGGTCGGGGCTTGAGCTGGAAGGGGAGGCCGTGCTGGGTGGGGGCGTGGGGGCCGATGATGAGGAGCCCCACGACCCGTCGCCGCCGCTCGGCTGGAGCACCGTCGGGTCGGACTGGGTCTGATCGCGGCCGGGCGTCGTCTGCGTGCTGGTGGGGGTCTTGGTCGTCTTGGTCGGCACCGGGGTGCTCGTCGTCGGGGTCGCCTTGGCCGTCCGCGCCGCCGGTTTGGCTGAATCGGGAGTGCTCTTGGTGTCGGCTGGGGTCGCGCTCTTGTGGCTGACCACGGTCGTGCTCCGGGGCTCGGCGCGCGCGGCCAGCGGCGCGACCGTGGCCTGAGGGGCGGCGATCGGGGCCGCGGCGACGTTCTCGGTGGCGGCGTGGTGGACGGGACCGCTGTGGTCGGCTTCGACGGCGCCCGCCGTGACCAGGGCGGCGGCGGCCAGGCCGGCGGCGGCCTTGGTGGCGATCGCGCTCAGCCCGGCGGAGATGAATCCGCCCGAGCCGGCCAGGGCAGTTCCGCCGGCGGTGGCACCCGCACCGGCCACGCCCATGCCGGCGGCGCTGGCTCCGGCCCCGGCGGCACCCGCGCCGGCGACCCCGGCGGACCCGGCCGAGCTCGCGCCGCCGGCGGCTGAGTGACCGAGATGGAAGATGGCCAGCTTCTTGAGGATCACGAACGGGCCGATCGGCATCAGCGCGGCTAGCGCCCGGTTGGTCTGGCGCAGCTGGCCGCGGAACACGGTGCAGCGCTTGCAGCTGCGCAGGTGCCGGCGCACGAGCGGGGTGGGGCGGCGCCTGAGCCCCTCGGCGACCTCGCCGAGCTCGATCCGGACCTCGTCGCACGACAGCAGGCGCGCCTCGGCCGCCTCGGCTAGAGAAACACGCGCGCGTACGAGGAGTGATTTGACGCTCGAGACCGTGGTCTCCATCGCCTCGGCGATCTGCTCGTAGGAGAGCGCGTCCATCTCGCGCAGAACCAACGCCGTCTTCTGGGTCTCGGGCAGCTCATGGATGTCGCCGACCAAAAGCCGGAACTCCTCGCGCTCGTGGACCTTGTCAGCGGTGCTCGCGCCGTGGTCTGAGAAATGGGTGTCCATCGAGTCCACGCCGATGGCCTGGGCACGACGCAGGTGGTTGAGGCTGCGGTTGCGGGCGATCCTGTACAGCCAGGGGCGCACGTTGATCGGGCGCTCGTCGGCGAGGATCGCGTTGAAGGCCGCGGCCATGACCTCCTGGAGCACGTCCTCGGCATCCTCGCGCGAGGACAGCAGGTGGCGGCAGAAGGCCAGCAGGCGAGTCTCGTAGCGAGAGACCAGGACCTCGAAGGAGGCCGTATTGCCCCTACGCATGAGGGCGATCAGCCGCTCGTCAGACTGCAGTCGCAGCAGGGGGGAACGGCCGTGCAGGCCGATTCCCGCGGAGTATTTCAGTGCTGAGACTTCCATCCGGCGCGGTGAGTTGACTCCCTGGTCGACGGTCGGGACACGGTAGCAGCGCAAAAGTTGCGCCCATCAGTAAGGATTGAGCCCGACGTGAGGAGAACCCCTGCCACGGAAGGACGCCGTGTCGCCGGTTATCGGTGTGCTGGCGCACGCCTGCGTGTCGCTCCACACCTAGATACGCGCGCACGCCTGCGCGTCGCTCCACACCTAGATACGCGCGCATGGACTCGACCGCTCGATACCCGGGGAGGGACTCGAACCCTCACGCCACTAAGGGCAGTCGCTCTTAAGGCGACCGTGTCTGACCCAATTCCACCACCCGGGCGGGGACTGGTCACGCTAGCGGTTCGCCGGGCCCAGGCCAAACCGAACCGACGGCTTGGACGGGCCCGCAACAAGCCGAACCGCCAGCGTTCACGGTCGATCTGCAGGTGTTGGTTCCCAATTGACAGGGAAATGAGCGCGCTGCTAGCTTCGCGCGCAGAGTCGCCTGAACCCCGAGGTTCAGGTCTGGAGGAGATCTCATTGGGTAGGACGCCGCGGTGCGGAACTCAAGTCTGATCGGCCGAGTCGCCGCCGTCGCGGCGCTGGTGCTGGCGCTCGTCGTCGTCGCCGTCATCGTGTTCTCGAGCGGGAACAGCTACCAGGTGCACGCGGTCTTCGTGAACGCGAGCCAGATCGTGCAGGGCGACCTGGTCGAGGTGGCCGGCAACAACATCGGCACCGTCTCGAAGATCTCGCTCAACTCCCAGGGGCAGGCCGTCCTGACCCTGAGCATTAACAACGGCGCCTACTACCCGCTCACGAAGGGCACCTCGGCCACGATCCGCGAGGCCTCGCTGTCGGGCATCGCCAATCGCTACGTGGATCTGCACCTCGGCCCCAACAACGGGGCCAAGATCCCCAACAACGGGATGATCTCCCAGACCAACACGACCAGTGAGGTCGACCTCGATCAGCTCTTCAACACCCTGAACGGCCCGACCCGCAAGGGTCTGCAGGACGTGTTCATCGGCTCCGCCAGCCAGTACAAGAACGCCGGCGCCGTGGCCCAGAAGGCGCTTCCGTATCTGAACCCGGCGATCGCCGCATCGGCCACCCTGTTCAACGAGCTCGACCGCGATACGGCCAAGTTCACACGCTTCATCGTCAACAGCGGCAACCTGGTCACCACGCTGTCTCAGCGCTCTAGCGACCTGAGCGGGCTGGTCCAGCACCTGTCGACGACGACCGGCGCGCTGGCGTCCGAGCACATCCCGCTCGGACAGGCGCTGCGCGACCTGCCCGGCTTCATGCGCCTGGCCAACACGACGTTCGTCAACCTGCGCAGTGCGCTGGACGATCTCACGCCGCTGGTCAACGTGTCCAAGCCGGCGGCCCCCAAGCTCCAGAAGCTGCTCGTCCAGCTGCGCCCGCTGGCCGTGGACTCGGTGCCCACAGTTCGCAACCTGTCCTACATCATCAGCCACCCCGGGGCCAACAACGATCTGACCGACCTGACCCGGCTCGGCGTGCCCCTGGCTCAGGCCACTGTGCGCTCGATCAAGGCCAACGGCAAGGTCCGCCCGGGCGCCTTCCCGGAGTCGATCACCTCCCTGAATGGTTCGACCCCCGAGCTGGCCACCGCCCGCCCCTATGCGGTTGACCTGACCGGCTGGTTCGAGGGCTTCACCCATCCCGGTGGCGACGACGCCGCCGGCGGCTTCAGCCGCGTCGCGCCGATCGTCGGCGTCGGCTCGGTCTCAAACGGGGCTCTGAACCTCCTCGACGGCCTGCTGACCAACCCGGACTCGTTCCATCTGCGCCAGACCCTCGCCTTCGGCACCAACGGCAACAACGGCATTCTCACCACTGGCCAGGGCGACCGTTGCCCGGGCTCGATGGAGCGCGGCGCGGTCTGGTACCCGGAGACCGGCTACCCGTGTAATCCCCAAGAGGTCCCGACGGGCAAATGAAGCGCATCCTTCTCAGCGCGGCGATCCTGCTCGCCGCCGGTGCGTTCATAGTGTTCGCGACCGGCGCCTCGAACAAGACGGCCAACGGCACCTACAAGATCCAGTTCGACAATGCCTTCGGTCTCGTCACTGGCGCGGACATCAAGGTGGCCGGGGTTCCCGCGGGCACGATCTCGGCCATCGACCTTCCGCAGGGCTGCATCAACGGCAACACGCTGGACTGCCACGCGCTGGTCACGGTGACCATCAACAAGGGCGGCTTCGGTCAGTTCCATTCCGATGCCAGCTGCCAGTCCCGGCCCCAGTCGCTGATCGGTGAGTACTTCATCGATTGCGACCCGGGCAGCTCGGGCAAGGTGCTCAAGCCGGGGAGCACGATCCCGGTCAGCCAGACCCAGTCGACGATCCCCGCCGACCTCGTCCAGAACGTCTTGCGCCTGCCCTACCGCGAGCGGCTGACGCTGATCATCAATGAGCTGGGCGCCGCCGCCGCGGCTCGCTCGGGTGACCTGCAGGCCGCCCTGCACCGCGCGGTCCCGGCCCTGGACGAGACCGACAACCTGCTCAACCTGCTCGGCAACGACTCAACGACGCTGCAGAACCTGACCCACGACTCGAACTCGGTCATCACCGCGCTGGCCAACAACTCAAAGAACGTCGAGCGCTTCATCGTCGAGGCCAACCACACGGCCGGCGCGACCGCCACGCAGGACAACAACCTCCGCCTCACCTTCCGCAACCTGCCCGCCCTGCTTGAGCAGCTGCGCCCGGCGATGGCCAAGCTGGGCCGCACGGCGACCACCAATACGCCCGTGCTGCAGAACCTGAACGCCTCGGCCGTCCAGCTGAACCGGTTGTTCACCGATCTGCCCGCGTTCTCGAACTCCTCGATCCCGGCCATCAAGTCGCTCGGCCAGGCCTCGGTCACGGGCCGCCAGGCCGTCATCGCCGCCCGGCCGACGATCACCGACCTCAACAAGTTCGCCAAGCCGACGCCCGAGCTGGCCCAGAACCTGCAGATCGTCCTGAACGACCTGGACACCCAGAGCCGCGCCGTTGAGCCCGATCCGCGCAGCCCGGGGGGCAAGGGCTTCAGCGGGCTGCAGGCACTGCTCGGCTACGTGTTCAATCAGGCCCTCTCGATCAACACCTACGGTCCCTACGGGCACGTGCTGGCCGTGGACGCCTTCTTCAGCCACGAGTGCTCGCCGTACCAGTCGCCGGCGTCGCTGGCCATGTTCCTCAAGGCGAACGGCCCCTCGCAGCGCAACTGCTACGCCTTCCTGGGCCCCAACCAGCCCCGCGTGACCACGACCGACCCAAGCGATCCGAGCGCCCCGGTTCCCGATCCTGGCGGCGCGCCTCCCGGCCAGAAGGGCCTCTCAACCAGCGCCCGCCAGCTGACCGCGTCGATGGTCACCCCTCAGGACAAGTCCGCCAACGCACTGGCCGCCGCCCCGTCCTCGAGCTCCACCAGCACCAGCGCCAGCACCACCTCGACCCCGGGGGCGACGCCAAGCTCGGCCAGCTCCAGTGGCGGTCCGACGCAGACGATCGGCCAGGTCATCAGCGGCACCGGGATGGTCCACACCAAGACGACCAACTCCAGCAACAACGCCGGCAGCTCGGCGCCCAGCACGAACCAGGCCAAGACCCTCCTCAACTACCTGCTCGCTCCCTGATGGCCTCCGCATCTCGCTCACGACAGCCTTCGGCGCTCGCCAACCCGGTGTTGGTGGGGGCGATGACGGTGTTGGTGGTCATGGTGGCGGTGTTTTTGGCCTATAACGCCAACCAGGGGCTGCCGTTCGTGCCCACCAAGGAGCTGAAGGTCAACGTGGGCAGCGGCTCAGATCTGGTCGTCGGCAACGAGGTCCGCGAGGGCGGCTTCCGGATCGGGCTGGTCTCGGCGCTGAAGCCGATCAAGCTCAAGAGCGGCCAGGTCGCCGCTCAGCTGACCCTCCAGCTCAACCAGGCCGAGGGCAACGTTCCCCTCAACTCCACCGTGGCCATCCGTCCGCGTTCGGTGTTGGGTTTGAAGTTCGTGGATCTGCATACGGGGACGTCGAAGAAGGATTTTGCTGATGGTGGGACGATGCCGATCGCGCAGACGACGGTTCCGGTGCAGTTTGAGGATTTGAACAACGCGTTTAATCCGCCGACGCGTAAGGCGATTCAGAACAATCTGGTTGGTTTTGGTAATTCGTTCGCGGCGCGGGGTTCGGCGTTGAATGACACGTTTGCGAGCTTGCCGCGGTTGTTGGGGTATCTGCGGCCGGTGGCGGCGTATTTGTCTGATCCCAGGACTGAGTTGACGCGGTTTTTGCGGTCGCTTGAGGGGTTTA
>DASXHG010000372.1:0-1800 GCA_036488625.1 Solirubrobacteraceae bacterium
GCGGTTTCACCTCACGCTGCTGGCCGAGAACGACGCGGGCTACCGCAACCTGGTCAAACTCTCCTCGGCCGGATTCGTGGACGGGTTTCAGCGCGGCAAGCCCGCGATCGACATGGAGCAGCTGGCCGCCCACGCCGAGGGCGTGATCGTCCTCACCGGCTGCCTGCAGTCCCGCTTCTGCCAGTACCTCGCCGACGGCCGGGTGGCCGAGGCGCGGGGTCACGCTGACGAACTCCTGACCGCGTTCGGCCCCGGGAACGTCTACTTCGAGGTTCAGAAGAACGGGCTCGCCCTTCAGGACCACTGCAACGAGCAGATCGTCCGCATCGCCAGCGAGCTCGGCCGCCCCCTGGTCGGCACCGGCGATGTCCATTACCTTCGCCGTGAGGACTACCACCATCACGCGGCGCTGCTGTGCGTGCAGACCAAGTCGCTGCTCAGCGCGCCGAAGATCAGCTTCGACACCAACGAGTTCTATCTGCGCTCGAGCCAGGAGATGGTCGACTCCTTCGCGCAGTGGCCGGAGGCGATTGCCTCGACGGCTGAGATCGCCGAGCGTTGCGATGTCGAGCTTCAGCTCGGCCGTCAGCTGATTCCGAGCTACCCGACGCCCGACGGCCTGGAGGAGGGGGCGTACCTCCGCGGCCTGGTCGATGAAGGGCTGCGTCGCCGCTACGGGGACCCGGTTCCGGCCGAGGCGATCCAGCGGGCTGAGTACGAGCTCGGCGTGATCGACCGGATGGGCTTCAACGCCTACTTCCTGATCGTCTGGGATTTCGTCAAGTACGCCAAGGACTCGGGCATCGCCGTGGGGCCCGGGCGCGGGTCGGCAGCCGGCTCGCTGGTGGCCTACGCGCTGCAGATCACCGACGTGGATCCGCTCCGCTATGACCTGCTGTTCGAGCGCTTTCTCAATCCCGAGCGCGTGTCGATGCCCGATATCGACATGGACTTCTCGGTCCGCGGCCGCGAGCGCGTGATCCGCTACGTGACCGAGAAGTACGGCAAGGAGGCCGTCGCCCAGATCGTCACCTTCGGCAAGATGTTCCCTCGCGCGGCGACCCGCGACGCGGCGCGCGTGCTCGGCCACGATTACGCCGCCGGAGACCGCCTGGCCAAGCTGATTCCCGACCCGATCATGGGCCGCGCGCCGAGCTTTGCCGAGTGCCTGGCTCCCGGCCAGCCGTTGCGGGCCGAGGTCGACCGCGACGGGACGGCCAAGCAGATCATCGACGTCGCCCAGGGGCTCGAGGGGATCGTCCGCAACTCGTCGATCCACGCCGCGGCGGTCGTGATCTCAGATCGGCCGCTGACCGAGATCCTGCCCCTGCAGATCGCCGACGCCGGCACCGACGAGAACGGCGAGCGCATCTTCCGCACCGTCACCCAGTTCTCGATGAAGCCGGTGGAGCAACTCGGCCTGCTCAAGATGGACTTCCTGGGCCTGCGCAACCTCGACGTGATCGAGGACGCGCTGGACATCGTCAAGCGCTCGACCGGAGATCGTCCGGACATGACCACGCTGCCGCTCGATCACGCGCCCACCTACGAGATGCTCGCGCGGGGCGACTCGATCGGGGTGTTCCAGTTTGAGTCCGAGGGGATGCGCGAGGCGCTCAAGAAGGTGCGCCCGGATGAGTTCGACGACCTCGTGGCCCTCAACGCCCTGTATCGCCCGGGGGCGATGGACCAGATCCCGACTTACGCCCGCGGCAAGCGCGACCCCGAGTCGATCAGCTACCCCGACGAGCGACTGCGCCCGATCCTCGAGTCGACCAAGGGCGTGATCATCTACCAGGA
>DASXHG010000408.1:0-2739 GCA_036488625.1 Solirubrobacteraceae bacterium
CCGCGATCGGCAGCCGGGAGGCTGTTCATGACCCCGGCCCGGTTCGGGGAGGCGAACATGCCCATCGAGATTCCGTTGAGCAGCAGCACGGCGGCAAACAGCGGGTAGGGGAAGTTGGTCGGCAGCAACAGCAGGAGCACGAAGCTGCCCGCCGCGCCGAGCATCCCGCCGGTGGCAAACGGGCGCGATCCGAAGCGGTCAGACAAGAAGCCAGACGTCGGCCCGGCAATCAGCATCCCCATCGTCAGCGGCAGCATGTAGATGCCGGCCCACAGAGGCGTCTCGGCGAAGTCGTAGCCGTGCTGGGGCAGCCAGATCCCCTGCAGCCAGATGATCAGCGTGAACATCAGCCCCCCACGGGCGACGGCGGATAAGAACGTCGACAGCGTCCCGAACGTGAAGGCGCGGATCTTGAACAACGGCAGCCGGAACATCGGGTTCTCGACCCGGCGCTCGACGACGGCGAAGGCCACCAGCGACAGCACCCCGGCGGCGAGCAGAATCAGCACCTTGGGGCTCCCCCACCCCGTGGGCGATCCGCCGGCCGGCCGGATTCCGTAGGTCACGGCGACCATGATCAGGATCAGCCCGACGGCGAAGGACACGTTGCCGGCCCAGTCGATGGGGGCGCGGCGCGGCTGGGAGCGCTCCTCGAGCTTCAGGTATGCCCACACGGTTCCAAACAGGCCGACCGGTACGGAGATCAGGAAGACCAGGCGCCAGCTGATCGGCGCCAGCAGGCCGCCGAGCACGAGACCGACGAACATGCCGCTGACGCCGACGATGTCGTTGATGCCGAGCGCCATCCCGCGCTGGTTGGCGGGAAAGGCGTCGGTGATGATGGCCGCCGAATTGGCGAGCAGACAGGCGGCACCGACCCCCTGGACGATGCGGAAGACGATCAGGAACATCGCCCCCTCGCGCCCGGTCAGCCAATCGACGGTCAAGACCAGCGAGGCGGCCGTGTAGATGACGAAGCCGAGGTTGTAGATCCGCACGCGCCCGAACATGTCGCCGAGCCGACCCAGGCTGACGATCAACACGCTGGATACGACCAGGAACCCGAGGATCATCCACAGCAGGTAGAAGCTGTTGGAGGAGACCAGCGGATCGAGCTTGATCCCCCGGAAGATGTCGGGCATCGCAATCAGCGTGATCGAGGCGTCCAGCGTGGCCAACAGCACGCCGAGAGTGCAGTTGGAGAGCGCGATCCACTTGTAGCGGTCACCACGAGGGTCGCCGTGCTCGGGTGGCTCGGCGATGCCCGCGCCGTTGGCGGTGGCTGGGCTGACCCGCTGGGAAGAGTCGTGGGCGCGCTGCAGCCGCACGCGGCTACGCGGCCTCGCGGGCCAGCTCGCCGGGTGCGCGCTCCACCTCGAGCTCCGCGTTGGCCTGACGCTGCGGTCCCGGGACGAGCAGCCCGGCGAGAACGGCGATGACCAGGAAGACGGCCTCGAGGGCAAAGGAGTCAGTGAAGCCGGTCACCGTCGGGAGCTTGTGAAACACGTTGTTCGCGATCAGGGTGGCCACGATCTGGCCTCCGAGCGCACCGCCCAGCGTCCGCATCACGGTGTTCATGCCCGTGGCCACACCGGTCTGTTCCGGCGGCACGGCCTGGACGATCAGGTTGCCGAGGGCCGAGAAGGCCAGCCCGATGCCGATGCCGAGAAGCGCGGCGCTGATCAACATGTCGTAGGGGTGGGCGTGGGCGACAGCCATCAGGGCGAAGGCGAGCGCGGTCACCGCAGTGCCCACCACAAGCGCCAACTTGGAGCCGTACCGGCGGGCCAAGCGGCCGGCGAACGTGCCCATCAGGCTCATCAGCATCGCCGAGGGCAGCAGGTACAGGCCGGCGACGACAACCGAGGCGCCGAACCCGAAGCCGGTGCTCTTGGGCAGCTGGGCGAACTGCGGGTAGATCAGGAACGAGGCGTACATGCCGGCGCCGAGCAGAAAGGCGACCAGGTTGGTGGTCCAGACGCCGCGAACGCGCATCATGGCCATGTCGATGAGGGGCTCGTCGCTGCGCACCTCGACCATTACCCAGGCCGCACAGCCGACGAGGCCGACGGCGAGCAGGCCCAGCGTTCGGGCCGACCCCCACCCCCACACGGTGGTCTCGGAGATGGCGATGAGCACACAGCAGAACCCCAGCGTCATCAGCGCGGCCGCCAGCCAGTTCACGCGCCCGGGCACCCGGACCGGTGACTCGGGAATGAACCGCCAGGTGCAAATGGCCGCGGCGACGATGACCACGAGCGGAATCCAGTACAGCCAGTGGTAGTTGAGATGCTCGACGATCAGGCCGCCGATAATGATCCCGATGCCTCCGCCCACGCCGAGGATCGAGGACACGATCCCGATGCTCCCCGCCACCTTCTCGCGCGGGAATTCATCGCGGACGATCCCGAAGGCGAGCGGGAACACGGCGCCCCCGGCGCCCTGAATGACCCGGCCCACGATCATCGGCACGAGCGCGGTCGAGAGGGCGGAGACCAGCGTGCCGGCCGCGAGGAGAGCCATGGTGTAGAGGAGCAGGCGCTCCTTGCCATACATGTCCCCGAGGCGCCCGAGGATCGAGGTCCCGACCGATGCGGACAGGAGAAACCCGGTCAGCAGCCAGGTGACCCCGGTCTCGTTCGTGTGCAGATCGTGCTGGATCGTGGTCAGCGCGGGGATGACCGCCGAGCTCAGCATCGCGTAGGAGAGCCCGGCCAGCGAGATGACGGCGAGGATCAG
>DASXHG010000418.1:0-4111 GCA_036488625.1 Solirubrobacteraceae bacterium
TCTGTCGCCGCCCACATCCTGGCGACAGACACACGATGGCCTCGGGCGAACATACGGAAGCACACGACCAGCACGCCGATGAGAGCCGGCGCAGTGGGGTCGAGGCGAAGATTGAGGCACGTCAGGCCTGGCACGCACTGCTGGCGCTCGAGAGCCCAGCGACGCTCGACTTCGACGACCCGGGGCTGGAGTGGAGGCGCCTGTTCTCCGAGATCTTCGGCACCTTCCTGCTCGTGCTTGCCGGAGCGGGGGCCGTAGTCGTTGACGCCGTGTCGGGTGGCGTCGGTCGCTCGGCGGCGGTCGTGGCGCCCGCGCTCACCGTGACGGCCGTGATCCTGTTCATGGGCGGCGTGTCCGGAGCCCATCTGAATCCGGTCGTCTCAATTGCCTTCGCGCTGCGCCGCGACTTTCCCTGGCGTCGGTGCTTCGGGTACGTGGTCGCCCAGCTTGTCGGCGCCGTGCTGGCGTCCGCCTTCTTGCTCGCGGTGTTCGGAGATAAAGGACAGCTCGGCGCGACGCTTCCGGGCGCGGGTATTCACGACTGGCAGGCGATGCTGATCGAACTTGTGCTGACAGTCGGGCTCGTCAGCACCATCCTGGGCACGTCCTCGACGGCACAGAACGTTGGTGCCCTGTCGGCGCTGGGCGTCGGTGGCTACATCGCTCTCGCCGGGCTGTGGTCAAGTCCCGTGAGCGGAGCGTCCATGAACCCCGCACGCTCGTTTGGTCCTGATCTGATGCGCGGAGACTTCACGAGCTATTGGGTGTACATAGTCGGGCCTCTCCTTGGCGCGGTCGTCGCGGTCGCCTTCGCGTACGTCTTACGCGGTCCAGGTGGGGACCCGGGCGGCCGCCGAGGAGGCGCCGGGACGCTCGGCAGGCGCGTCCGCCGCCGCGGAGGCTAGGAGCGTGCGGGGCTCGTTCTCTGCCGGGATGGTTGCGGAACGCGCTTCGCCGGAGGACCGCGCCGCACACGGCAAGTCGCTGCGGTCACAGGCGCCACGGTCGGGCCAGGCGACCTTGGACCTGGGCGCGGATCGGCCTGACCCGATTGGGCTCCTGGAGGAGGAGGCGGCCCACCGCCTCCCGGACCTCCTGCCGATTCGCTACGGGCGGATGGCGGCTTCACCCTGGGGCTTCTTTCGCGGCGCGGCGGGCGTCATGGCCTCGGACCTGGTGAGCACGCAGGTCTCCGGGCTCCGCGTACAGCTCTGTGGTGACGCGCACCTGGCGAACTTCGGTGTGTTCGCCTCACCCGAACGCGACCTTCTGTTCGATCTCAACGACTTCGACGAGACCCTCGCCGGCCCATGGGAGTGGGACGTAAAGCGGCTTGCGGCCAGCATTGCCGTCGCGGGGCGTGACAACGGGTTCAGCCATAAGCAGCGCGCTGCGGTGATTCGCGAAGCCGTGAGCCGATACCGGACGGCGATGACAGAGTTCGCGAGTATGAGCAACCTGGCCATCTGGTACGCGCGAGCGAGCGTCGACGAGGTAGGGAAGCTCCTGCGGACGCAGGGCAGCGCGAGCCAGCGACGCGGATTCGACAAGACGCTGGCCAAGGGCCGGCGTAAGAACAACGCCCGGGCGTTCGCCAAGCTGGCCGTGACCGATCGCGATCAGCCGAGGATACGGGCCGAGCCGCCGCTGATCGTGCCGATCGATGAACTGGTCGACAAGACCGAGGCGGCGAACTCGCACAGGAGCGCCCGCCAGCTGTTTGAGGGCTATATCAGCTCCCTTCCCAGCGAACGCCGGAGGCTTCTCAGCCGCTACCGATACGCGGACCTCGCGCGAAAGGTGGTGGGTGTCGGAAGCGTCGGGACGAGCTGTTGGGTGGCGCTGTTTTTGGGGCGAGACATCGAGGATCCCCTGTTCCTTCAAGGCAAGGAGGCGACGCGGTCGGTGCTCGAGCCGGGAGCAGGCCGTTCACCGTTCCGAAATCAGGGCGAGCGGGTGGTCGAGGGACAACGGCTGATGCAGGCGGCAAGCGACATCTTCCTCGGGTGGCTGCGTGCTCCGCGGGAAGTCGCGGAGGGCGAGCCCACCGACTTCTACGTGCGGCAGTTGTGGGACGTGAAAACATCGGTCGACATCGACGCCATGCGGCCCAAGAGCATGACCCTCTACGCGAGCCTCTGCGCCTGGACGCTCGCCCGCGCTCACGCGCGCTCGGGTGACCCGATTGCGATCGCCGGCTATCTCGGTTCCTCAAAACGCTTCGATCGAGCAATCGCCACCTTCGCCGAGTCCTACGCTGAACAGAATGAGCGTGACTACTCGGCGTTACTCGATGCCATAGCCAGCGGGCGGATTTCTGCGGAGACCGGCGTGTAGCACCGCGCGGCCGTTATCCGCTCCACACAAACGACTCGTAGGAGGAAGGGATGACAACCGCGAAAGCAACCTGGGAACCGCACGAGAAGCACGGTCGGCTTACGGAGCAGAGTGACCTTCCCGACACAGTCTTCGCCTTTCCGAAGCAACGAAAGGAACCGATGACCGATGCTGAGCACGTCCGAAGCGCCGTCGCGCGGTTCGACCAGGTGATCGACGTGTCCGATGCCGATCGCACGCTCGCGTTCGCGAACATTCAGAAGGCTGCGGAGCACTACGGTGTGCACCTCTCGGAGAGCGACTGGCACGAGCTCGGCGTTCATCCACAGCAGAACCAAACCTGATCAAGGCCGACCCCGAGGCTGCTCGGCCCGGCCGACACAGACACCTCCTCCAGGGCTATTGCGGGGCGCCCAGGTACTGCTCGTCGCTGACGTGCTCGCCCCAGAACACGGCCCGCCCGCCCTCACCGGTCTCGTCGTTCTGTTGCATGGCGATGTGGACCATGAACCGGTCGGGGGCGGCGCCGTGCCAGTGGTTCTCGCCGGGTTCGAAGAAGACGCGGTCGCCGGGGCGGATGATCTCGATCGGGCCGCCCTCGTGCTGGCAGAGGCCGACCCCCTCGGTTACGAAGATCGTCTGGCCGCGGGGATGGGTGTGCCAGGCGGTGCGGGCGCCGGGCGTGAAGTGGACGCTGGCGGCGGCGAACGTCGAGGTGCCGGCGGGGGCGGCTACCGCGTCGATGTAGACATCGCCGGTGAACCAGTCCGCTGGTCCCTTCTGGGTCTCGATGCTGCTGCGGGTGATCTGCACGGTGCGCTCCTGGCTGGTTGACGGTTAGCGCTACGGCGAACGGTGATCACCGTAACGAGCGGCGGCCGCCTCAGCTCAGGCCAGCAGCAGCTCGGACTCGGAGCTCCGCAACGCCGTGGCCAGCTCCCGGCGCGAGTGAATCCCGATCTTGGTGAACACCTTGCGCAGGTGCCACTCGACCGTGCGGGGACTGACGAACAGCCGGGCGCCGATCTCCGCATTGGAGAGACCATCACGGGCCATCTGCGCGATCTGCCGCTCCTGCGCGGTCAGCTCGTCGCGCGTTTCGACCGTCCTCTTTCGCACTTTCTCACCGGTCGCCACAAGCTCCCGCCGGGTGCGCTCGGCGAAAGCGTCCATGCCGATCGACGTGAACTGGGCGTGGGCGACGCGGAGCTGCTCGCGCGCGTGGACACGGCGCTGCTCGCGACGCAGCCACTCCCCGTAGAGGAGGTGCGCGCGGGCGAGTTCAGGCCGTAGCCCGGTGTGGCCCAGCCGCTCGATTGCCTCCCGGTAGAGCTGATCGGCGGCTGCGCCCTGGCTGAGCAGCGCCCGGGATCGGGTCTCGACGCCAAGCGCAAACTCAGTCGCACTCGGCTGCGTCGTTTCAACCAGCCGTTGCAGGGCGTCGCGGGCGACCTTGACACTGCCGATGCGGACTGCCGCCTCCACGAGCTCAGGAAGTGCCCACATCGAGACCCACGGCTCGAAGGCGTTCGATGTGGCTCGGGACGCGGCCGAGGCAGCCTCCTCGTAGCGCCCGAGACCGTTGTAGAGAACCGCTCCAGCCCAGTTTGCCCACGAGGTCGCCAACCCCTGCCCCGCGGCTGTGGCTCGCTCGAGCGTGCGTGCGATCAAGGAGGCGGCGTCAGCTTCACTGCCTTGCAGCGCCCGCAGCCTCAGCAGGGTGTAGGGGGCGATGGGACTCCCGATCGCCGTGGCGACGCTTTCGCTCTCCGCG
>DASXHG010000419.1:0-1757 GCA_036488625.1 Solirubrobacteraceae bacterium
GGGCGCTGAAGAAGACGATGCCCTGCTCCTCATCCTCGTCGGTGACGGTCAGGCCGATCACGCGCTCGTAGAAGTCGCGCATCGCCGGCAGGTCAGTCACCCACAGCCCGGTGTGGCCGAGGCCGAGAATCGCCACGTTGCACCTCTTTCGTCTAAGGAACGTCTCCTATTCTCCGTCGCCAGGGCCGATGACCCCGAACTGGCCCGGGGCGCTATCCCAGCTGGCCGCGACGCCGTGTCAGGTAGGCGATCTCTGCGGTGTTGCCCGCCAGCTCGATGGCTCTGCCGTACGCCGCGCGCGACTCCTGGCTGCGGCCCAGCCGGCGCAGCAGGTCGGCGCGGGTCGCGTGGTAGAGGTAATAGCCGGCCAGCCTGTCCTCAAGACGGTCGACGGCCGCCAGCGCCACCTCCGGACCGTCAAGCTCGGCGACCGCGATGGCCCTGTTGAGGGCGATGATCGGCGAGGGGTCGAGGCGGACGAGCTGGTCGTAGAGGGCGACGACTTGCGACCAGTCGGTGTCACGGACGTCGCGGGCGGAGGTGTGCACGGCGTTGATCGCCGCGAGGATCTGATAGCGGCTCGGGGCAACGCCGGCTGCCAGGCGCTCGCGCACCAGCCGGTGACCCTCGGCGATCAGCGCCGCGTCCCAGGTCCCGCGGTCCTGATCGGCGAGCGTGACCAGTTCGCCGCTCGCCGAAACCCGGGCGGTACGGCGGCCCTCGGTGAGCAGCATGAGCGCCAGCAGCCCGGCCGCCTCACCGTCGTCCGGCAGGAGGGCACGGATCAGGCGGGTGAGCCGGATCGCCTCGGCGGTCAGGTCGTGCCGCACGGGATCGGTGTCCGGGCCGGTCGCCAGGTAGCCCTCGTTGAAGACGAGGAAGAGCGCGGCGAGTACGCCGGAGACGCGGGCGGGGAGATCCTCCGCGGACGGCACCCGGTAAGGGATGCGAGCCGCCTTGATCTTGGCCTTCGCGCGGGTGATCCGCTGCCCCATGGCGGTCTCCTGCACCAGGAAGGCGCGGGCGATCTCGGGCACGGTCAGGCCGGCGACCATGCGCAGCGTCAGCGCCACGCGGGTCTCCATCGCGAGCGCCGGGTGGCAGCAGGTGAAGATCAGCCGGAGCCGCTCGTCGTCGATGGCGCCGGAAGGCTCGGGCGGGTCGTCGTCGTACAGCAGTTGAGCCTCCTTCTGCTTGTCGTCGCGCTTGTTCTCGCGCCGGATCCGGTCGATGGCCTTGCGGTTGGCGGTGGTGGTCAGCCAGGCGCCGGGGTTGGGCGGTATGCCGTCGGCCGGCCACCGCTCGACGGCGGTCGCGAACGCCTCCGCCGCTGCCTCCTCGGCGATGTCAAGATCACCGAAACGCCTGGTCAGGGAGGCGACCACCCGGGCCAACTCCTCGTGGTGGGCCTGGGTGACCGCCTCCGGGACGTTGCCCGCGCTCACAGGAACGGCCGTACCTCGACCTTCCGGTTGCAGGCCTTCGACCCCTCGGCGGCGAGCCTGAGCGCCACGTCGAGGTCGGCGGCCTCGATGATCCAGAAGCCGACGATGTGCTCCTTCGACTCCAGGAAGGGCCCGTCGGTGACCATCGGCTCCTCGCCTCGGTTGTCGATGACGGTGGCGAGCTGGGCACCGCGAGGCCGCCCCCGAAGACCCAGTGGCCCTCCGTCTGGAGCCGGTCGTTGAACACGTCGATCGCAGCGTCCTCGTCCGGGGTGGCAAGGACATCCTCGTCAAAGATCACGGAAACCAGAT
>DASXHG010000021.1:0-2812 GCA_036488625.1 Solirubrobacteraceae bacterium
TGGATCCGCAAGCACGTCGCCAAGGACGGCTGAACGTCCAGTCGATGCCTGACCGCGCCGGGTGCTAGCGGATTTCGTATGTTCCGTCCAGCCGGGCGCGGCCGATGGCGTGGCCTTTGATGGCGGCGATCACGTCATCGAGGGTGAAGCTGGCTGGCAGGCCGGACGCCTGGTCGAGGGCGAAGAGCTGGAAGGCGTAGGCGTGGGGCCCGTGTGACCGTGGCGGCATGGGCCCGGCCCAGCCGCGCCGCCCGAGCGTGCCTTTCCCGTGCCGGATCCCCGGGATGGGGCTGGGGTTGGCGAGGGCGTTCTCGGGGATGCCGTTGAGCGAGGGGTCGATGCCCAGCGTGAGCGCGTGGGTGGCTGGCTTCCCGAACGGGACGTCGGGGTCTTGCACGATGAGAACGAGCTCAGCGGTGCCGGCCGGCGGCTGCGTCCAGGTGAGGGCGGGTGAGATGTTCGGGCCGCGTAGCCTGCCGCGGTGTGTTTCCGGGATGGGTGCCCCGTGGTCGAAGGCGGGGCTGGTCAGGGTGAAGTTCTCCGGGGCCTGCAGGTCGGGGCGGGACCAGACGAGGGTGTGCTGGCCGGCATGCCGGCCGCGCAATGCGACCCCAAGGGGATTTGCGGGCATGACTCTGACTCCTTCTACTTGCGGGTCTGGCTGCCTGTGGCCTGGAGCCGGGTGAGGATCTCGTCGAGCCGGGCGAGGTCATCGGGGTCCAGGTTGGCCAGTTCGACGGGTGGCTCGCTGAGGATCGCCTGGCCGCGTTCGGCCGCGTCGCGTCCGGCGTCGGTGAGGTGCACTAGCTTGCGGCGGTTGTCGTCGGGGTGGGCGGTGCGATGGACCAGGCCTCGCGCTTCGAGCTTGTCGACCCCGACGGTCGCGGCTGGTGCGTCGATGTCGGCGGCGCGTGCGATCTCTCGCAGGGTCATCGGACCGTCGGCGAGCTTGATCAGCACCTCGACCTTGCCGGGTCCGAGATCGAGGGCGGCGCGGAGCGCACGCCGACGGTCTTGTTCGGCGACGAACTCATGCAGGGCGGTCCACACTCGGGATGCGGTGTCCGGCGGCGGCGCCGGTCGGGTGGTCATCGGGCTCCTTCCGGGACGGGGCTCATGTCAGTGGCCAGGCGTGCGCCGTTTCGCTCGGCGGTCGCCAGCGCCCAGCGTCCGGTCGAGACGACGCCGAGCACGATGACGATGACTCCGCAGCCGGCGACCACCGTCCACGCCGCGTGGCTGGCGTGCACGAAGCCGGCCGAGCTGGAGGCGATGATTGCGCCGGTAACCGCCACGCCGAGGGCCGCGCCGGTCTGACGGCAGGTGGAGGCGATCGCGCCGGCGACACCGGCTTGGTCTCGGGGCATGCCCGACAGCGCGGTGTTGGTAATCGGGGCGCTGACCAGGCCCGCCCCGACACCGTAGATGAGGTAGGCGACGATCAGATACCACACAGCGGTATGCGCGCTCAGGCCGATCAGCAGGCTCGCGCCCGCGGCGATCAGGCCGCCGGACACGATCAGCGCGAGCCTCGGCCCGCGGCTGGCCACCAGCCGGCCTGAGACGACAGAGAACACGCCGAGCATCGCGGCCATCGGGATCGTCAGCAATCCGGCCTCCAGCGCGCTGTAGCCGCGGACGTCCTGCAGATACAGCGTGTTGAGGAACAGAAAGCCGCCCAGCGTCGCCAACGCAACTACACCGATCAGCGCCGCTCCCGAGAACGGCGCGCTGCGGAAATACCGCAGGTCGACCAGCGGCTCACGCTGCCGCGACTCGATCACCACCAGCGCGATCGCCGCGAGCACGGCAGCCGCGAACAGCGCGACGATCGGCGCCGAGCTCCACCCGCTGCGCGGCCCCTCGATGATCCCGGCGGTCAGGCAGCCCAGCAGCGCGATGACCGCCAGCTGACCGGGAGGGTCAAGCCGTCGGGGCTGCTCGGCCCGAGACTCGGGCACGAACCGCTGCGTCAGCGCGATTGCGATCAGGCCGACGGGGACATTGATCCAGAAGATCGAACGCCACCCGATCCCGCTGACCAGCAGGCCCCCGAGCACCGGGCCGGCGGCGAGGCTGAGCCCGGCGACCGATCCCCACATGCCGATCGCCCTCGCGCGATCGGCACGGCCGGTGAACGTGTTGGCGATGATCGACATCGCTACCGGGTTGAGCATCGACCCGCCGATAGCCTGCAGTCCGCGGAAGGCGATCAGCCACCCGAGCGACGGAGCCAGGCTGCACAGCAGCGACCCCAGCGAGAACGCCGCCAGCCCGATCTGGAAGATCCGCCGGCGGCCGAAGCGGTCCGCAAGCGAGCCCGACAGCATGAGCAGGCACGCAATAACAAGGGTGTACGCGTCGATCGTCCACTGCAGACCGCTCACCGACGCGTGCAGTGCCCCCTGGATCGACGGCAAGGCGACATTGATGATCGTCACGTCAAGGCCCGCCATGAACACGCTCAGACAACATGTAGCCAGCACCACGGAACGGCGTCGTGCGTCACGATCGGCACGAGCTGGGGAGCTAACCGTTGTCATAAACATTGTTATATCACAACAACTATATTGCGGAGAGCTGCCGTGCGCTCAGCATCGCCAGCGTCTCCGGTTCGTACAGGTCGACCACGCGCTCGACCCGGGACTTGGAGTGGGCGCTCTTGGGATGGCCGGGTGGAGCGTCCTCGGCTACCACTACGCGCCCGGCCGCATGTAAACCTGGCCTTCGGAATCGACAAGATGAATGAGACGGATCAAGGCGGCGGCGTCTCAGGAGCGTGTCGATTTCCAGGTTCGAGCCGACATGATGG
>DASXHG010000039.1:0-25989 GCA_036488625.1 Solirubrobacteraceae bacterium
GTCGCCACCCCGATCGACCTGCTTGACGTGGATCCGTTCGGCAACCTACTGAGCCAGACCAAGGTCCCGACCGATCAGGTGAACACCAGCTTCTCGTCGAAGTCCGAGATGGCGGTCAACTTCTCGACCAACGGCCAGGACCTGAGCTTCTCGGCCTACAACGCGCCGCCGAACACGCTCGACGCATCCAACTCCAACACGCCGCTGGTGCCCGATCCGACGAGCCCGGATCAGACCGGCCCGTTCAACCGGGTGTTCAGCGACCTCAACGCGGCCGGCGCCTGGACGTTCACGGACTCGAACTCGTTCAGCGGCGACAACGGGCGCGCGGTGGTCCTGAACAACGCCACGAACACGTTCTACGCCGCCGGCAACTCCAACAGCGGGACGACCTCGAGCGAGAACCCGATCACGCTCTCGGGCGGGGCGCAAGGGGCCGCCGAGTCGTTTCAGTCGCAGGCCGATCAGGGCCAGGGCTCACCGTTCACCCGGCTGGGCAACTTCACGTACAAGAGCTCGGACAAGTTCGGCAAGGACACGAACTTCCGCGGGCTGACGATCTTCAACAACGTCGTCTACTTCACCAAGGGCTCCGGCAGCAACGGCACCAACAGTGTGTACTTCATTGACACGACCGGCAACGCGTGCTCGACCACGAACGGCGTCGGCCTGCCGCAGCCAGGCGCGACGCTGCCGACGCTCAGCGGGGCGCCGGTTCCGCTGGGCTACCAGATGTGCGTGCTGAAGGGGTTCAATGACCTGCCCGCGAAGGGCACGAGCGCCCCGAACATCTTCCCGTTCGGGGTCTGGTTCACGAACCCGGACGCGGCCGGGAACCCGCAGACGGCGTACGTCGGCGACGAGGGTCCCGGGGTCCCAAGCAGCGGGAGCCCGTACGCCGGCGCCTCCTCGGACACGAACGCCGGATTGGAGAAGTGGTCGTTCGCTAATGGACAGTGGAATTACGACTACACGATCCAGTCGGGCCTGAACCTGGGCCAGCCGTACACGGTCCCCGGCTATCCGACGGGCGACAACAACCTCCCCGACGGTACCGGCGAGCCGTGGGCGCCGGCGACCGGCGGCCTGCGCAACATCTCCGGCCAGGTCAACGACGACGGCACCGTGACGATCTACGCCACCACGTCGACGGTCAGCGGCGGCGGCGATGCCGGCGCGGACCCGAATGAGGTCGTGAAGGTCACCGACTCGCTGGCGAACCAGACCTCGCCGGGCGGCGAGTCGTTCTCGGTGATCGCGCCGGCGAAGAACCGGATCCGGTACGGCGGCGTCGCGGTCGTGCCCGCCAACTACGGCAGCTAGGAGCTAGCGCGAAACGGAGTTGCTCCGGGTGGGTGGAGCCAGCGGGCCCACCCGCCCGGCAGCGCTCCGACGAGTCAGGATGCTGTCTAGTCCTGCTCGGCGGGCGCGAGACGCTCGACGGCCTGGTTGAGGCGCTCGATCCATTCGAGCATCTCTTCGCGGCTCGGCTTGCTGTCCACGGCGAGGCGCACGGCGGCGATCTCCCGGGCCAGGTACTCGGTCTCGGCCAGGGAGCGGAAGTTCATCTCCCGGTCGCGCTCGACATCCTCTTTTTCGCGGTCGGTCTGGCGGTTCTGGGCCAGGAGGATCAGCGGCGCGGCGTACGCGGCCTGGAGGGAGAAGCCGAGGTTGAGGAGGATGAACGGGTACTTATCCCACCGCAGGGAGACGGCCGCCACGTTGAGGATGATCCAAATGACGACCACGAGAGTCTGGGCGACCAGATAGCGCCCGGTCCCCAAAAAGCGGGCGAGGTTCTCGGCGAACCGCCCAAAGGCGTCGGGATCGTAGACGGGGCCGCCCGGCGTTCCGCGGGGCTTTGAGAGATCGTCGCGCGCCATCAGGAGGTCTCCGACATCGTCAGGCGCCAGTTGGACGGCAGTACGCGGTCGAGCACGTCATCAATCGTCACGGCACCGACCAGCCGCCCGGTGTCATCGGTAACGGCCAGCGTTACGACGTCGTAGGCAGCCAGTTGCACCGCGACCTCGCGGTCGCTGGTGCTCTCGTTGACCGGCTCGACGTCCTCGTCCAGGCAGCGCCCCAGCGGCTTGCTGGGCGCCTCGCGGAGCAGGCGCTGAAAGCCGACGTTGCCCAGGTAACGACCGGTCGGGGTCTCCAGTGGTGGCCGGCAGATGAACACGCCGGCGGCCAGCGGCACCGGTAGCGAGGGGTCGCGAATACGCGCCAGGGCCTCGGCGACGGTGGCGTTGGGGGCCAGGATCACCGGCTCGGGCGTCATCAATCCGCCGGCGGTGTCGGGCCGGTAGGTGAGCAGCCGCCGAACCGGGTCGGCCTCGTCGGGATCCATCGCGTGCAGCAACTCAGCCTGACGTGAGGCAGAGAACTCGCCCAACAGGTCAGCGGCGTCGTCGGCCTCCATCTCCTCGAGCACGCGGACGAGCCGCTCCTGGTCCAGTCCTTCGACGAGCTTGACCTGGTCGTCCTCGGAGAGCTCCTCGAGCAGGTCGGCGAAGCGGTCGTCCTCGAGTTCGGCGGCCAGCACCCGGCGCCGGCTGAGGGGAAGGTGGCGGATGGCTTCGGCCATCTCCGCTGGGTGCAGACCACCGAGCTCGGCGGCCTGACGGTCGACGGGCCGCTCGGAGGCGAACAGCTCTCCGGCCTCACTCCAGTCGATCACCTCGGGGGCGCGGCGCAGTCCGGGGAGACGGCGCCCGGCCAGGGCGACGGTCGCGACCTCCCACCCGAACGGCTCGGGTGCGGGAATCAGCCCGATGTCGACTACCCGCTGGCCCTTCAGGCGCTTGCCGATCAACTGGCCGGCCAGCAGCCGCTCGCCGTCGCGCAACTCGAACTGGCGCAGGTTGACCGACCCGCGCCGCAGCCGCGCGCCGTCGGTGCCGATCTCGCCGATCCGCGTGATGCCGACGAACACCCGCCGGCGCTGGACAGCGACGACGACGCCGTTGACGCGGGGTGGCTTGGAGCCGAGGTCGACAACAGCGTCGACGATGCGTCCGATCTCGCCGCCGTCGGCGCTGAGCAGCGGCAACCGCGTCAGTCCGGAGACATAGATGACACGTCGCTCCATGTCCAGAATGCTACGCGCGCGTCGGCGCTACCGGAAGCGCTGGGTCAGCGCGGTCAGTCGTCGGCATGGTGCACGGCCTCTATGTTGTTGCCGTCGGGATCGAGAATGAACGCCCCGTAGTAACCATCGGAGTACTCGGGCCGGAATCCGGGCGCGCCGTTATCGGTGCCGCCGGCGGCGAGCCCCGCTGCGTGAAAGGCGTCGACCTGCTGGCGACGCTCGGCGGCAAAGGCGATGTGGACCGGTGCGCCGGTCGGGTAATTGAGGGAGATGGCAAAGTCGTCGGCACCGTCGGTGCCAAACGCGAGATCGGGGTCGCCCTCCTGCCAGGGTCCGAAGTCGCGAAAGCCGAGCGTGGCCAGCACGCGCCGGTAGAACTCGGCGCTGGTCGCGAGGTCACTCACGCCGATCGTTACGTGATCGATGACAACGTTGCGGATGGGCATCTAAGCGCTTTCCTACCCCGTCCGGCCACGCCTGACCCGGCGGGGCAATTACGGGAGTAAGGTCGGCCGGTGTTTCATCCCGGCCAGCGACTTATCCTCGCCCTTGGGCTGAGCTTGCTGCTGGCTGCCTGCGGATCGGGCGCCACGACTTCCGGCAGTGCCGGCGAGGCGGGGGCGAAGGCCACGATCGCGCGGGCCTTCCGCGCGCTGGCCTCGGGAGACGGTGCGACCGTCTGCTCGTTGACGACCGCCGCGGGTCGCAAGACCCTGGCCTCGTCACTACCCAACGCCAGCTGCCAGAAGGTCGTTGCCCTGGCCAGCCGCCGTCTCACGAAGGCCCAGCGTGCGGCGCTGGCCAGCGTCGTCATCCATCACGTCCGGGTCAACGGCGATCAGGCCACGGTGACCGGTTCTGACGTCAGCTCCCGGCGCGGCTCGCTGAGGGGGTTCATCGACTCTCGCTCCGAGCCCACGCGCTTGTCCAAGCAGGCCGACGGCAGCTGGAAGATCTCCGGCTGATCAACCATCTAGGCTGCGCCCCGGATTGAAGATCGTCTACACCCACACCGACGAGGCTCCGGCCCTGGCCACAAAGTCCCTGCTCCCCGTCGTGCAGGCGTTCGCGGGCGTGGCCGGTGTGGAGGTCGAGCTACGCGACATCTCGCTCTCGGGTCGAATCCTGGCCCAGTTCGGTGACCGCCTGGACGAGGAGCATCGGGTCGCCGACGCGCTGGCCGAACTCGGCGACCTGGCCACGACTCCCGAGGCCAACATCATCAAGCTGCCCAACATCAGCGCGTCGGTGCCGCAGCTGAAGGCCGCCATCTCCGAGCTCCAGAAGGCCGGCTACGACATCCCCGGCTATCCGGATGAGCCGGGCGATGAAGAGCAGCGCGAGATCCGCGCCCGCTACGACCGTGTCAAGGGCAGTGCCGTCAACCCCGTGCTGCGCGAGGGCAACTCTGACCGCCGCGCCCCGGCCTCGGTCAAGGCCTATGCCCGCTCGCACCCGCACTCGATGGGCGACTGGTCTCCGCAGTCCAAGTCCCACGTCGCCACCATGAGCGACGGGGACTTTCGCTCCACCGAGCGCTCGGTGACCGTCGAACACGACGGCGAGGTGCGAATCGAGCTCGCCGACAAGGACGGCCGGGTGACCGTCCTCAAGGCCTCGACGCCGGTGCTGTCCGGTGAGGTGCTCGACGCCGCGGTCATGCGGCGCGAGGCCCTGGATCGTTTTCTGGCCGAGCAGGTCACCGAGGCCAAGGAGCAGGGCGTTCTCTTCTCGGTGCACCTGAAGGCGACGATGATGAAGGTCTCTGACCCGATCATCTTCGGCCATGCCGTGCGCGCCTTCTTCCCCGAGGTGTTCGCCGAGCACGGGGAGGCGCTCAAGCGCGCCGGCATCAACGCCAACGATGGACTGGCCGCGCTGCTCAGCGGCCTGAACCAGCTGCCTGACGCGGAGCGGTCCGCCGTGCAGGCCGCGATCGAGGCCGCCTATGAAAACGGTCCGGCGCTGGCCATGGTCGACTCCGACCGGGGCATCACCAACCTGCACGTTCCCAGCGACGTGATCATCGACGCCTCGATTCCGGCCGCGATTCGCTCCTCGGGGCAGATGTGGAACGCCGAGGGTGAGCAGCAGGACGCGAAGTTCGTGATCCCCGACCACTCCTATGCACCCCTGTACGCCGAGGCCATCGACGACTGCCGCGAACACGGTGCCTTTGACCCATCCACGATGGGCACCACCCCGAACGTCGGGCTGATGGCCCAGAAGGCCGAGGAATACGGCTCGCACGACAAGACGTTCGAGGTTCCCGCGGCGGGCACGGAGCGGGTGATCGACGAAGAAGGCAGCACGCTGCTCGAGCACGAGGTCGCCCCCGGCGACATCTGGCGCATGTGTCAGACCAAGGACGCGGCCATCCAGGACTGGGTGCGACTGGCCGTCGAGCGCGCGCGGGCCACGGGCTACCCGGCGGTGTTCTGGCTCGACGAGACGCGGCCGCATGACCAGCAGGTGCTGGCCAAGGTCCGTCCCGCGCTTGACGAGCTCGACACCGAAGGGCTCGAGCTCGAGGTCCTCGATGTCGCTCGGGCCACCCGCTTCACGCTCGAGCGCGCTCGCAAGGGCGAGGACACGATCTCGGTGACCGGAAACGTCCTCCGTGATTACCTCACCGATCTGTTCC
This sequence comes from Solirubrobacteraceae bacterium, assembly GCA_036488625.1. Classification (GTDB taxonomy): domain Bacteria; phylum Actinomycetota; class Thermoleophilia; order Solirubrobacterales; family Solirubrobacteraceae; genus Palsa-465. The sequence continues at coordinate 5,739 of DASXHG010000039.1, forward strand.
CGATTCTCGAGCTGGGGACCAGCGCCAAGATGCTCTCGATCGTGCCGCTCATGAAGGGCGGCGGCCTGTTTGAGACCGGGGCCGGAGGTTCGGCCCCCAAGCACGTCCAGCAGTTCACGCGCGAGAACCACCTGCGCTGGGACAGCCTGGGCGAATTCCTCGCCCTGGCCGTCTCGCTGGAGATGCTGGCCGACAAGGACAGCAACGATCGCGCCCGGCTGCTCGGCCAGACGCTCGACCGCGCGACGGGGCGGGTGCTGGACGACGACCGCTCACCCTCGCGCAAGGTGGGGGAGCTCGACAACCGTGGCAGCCACTTCTATCTCGCCCTGTACTGGGCGCAGGAGCTGGCCGGACAGGACGAGGATCCGGAGCTGGCCGAGCGCTTCGCCGACCTGGCCCAGCGGCTGGCCGACGAGGAGGAGAAGATCGTCTCCGAGCTGGCCGAGGTCCAGGGCGCGCCGGTCGATATCGGCGGCTATTACCGCCCCGATCCGGACCGGGTTACCGCGGCCATGCGTCCGAGCGCGACCTTCAACGACGCGCTCGACTCGCTTTAGAGCTCGAGAGCTCGAGAGCTCGCGCTAACGAGACTGGGCCGCGTCCGGAGAGGCCGCCCAGAAGTCGTCGAGCTTGGTTGCGTCCGGAGCCGCCACCGCGCGCGAGACGGCCCACATCTCGACCGGCTCGTCGCCCTCGTTGCGATGTGACCGAGGCGTCGCCGGTGCGACGCGCACGGCCGCGGGGGCACTGACCCGGTGGACGTCGTCGCCCAGACGCAAGGTCAGCGTGCCCCGGCTGACCAGGTAGAGCTCCTCGACCTCGTCGTGAAAGTGGCCCGTGCCCTGCTCGAAGTCGGAGTGGGGCGGGACACGGATGACGGTGACGGCGAGCTGCTCGCAATCGAGCGCGTCGGTGAGGCGCCTGAATTCCCCGGGTACGTCGGTGCCGTCGTAGGGGTTTTCGACCTCGTCGGGGGTGACGATCGCGTAGGCGCTGGAGGAGGAGGGGGTATCGGGGCTCATCTCCGATCGTTACCCGTAAGTCCTCGATCAGTTGCACTGCGCCGCCCTGATCGCCGGACGGTGGGCCGTCGGGCGTCCTGGAATCAGGGGCGCTCGGCGGCCAGCCGGTCTGCCGGGTGCCGCGCCTGGACGCGCAGGAACGCCTGGACGACCTCGGGGTCAAACTGCCGGCCCGCGCCGGCCCGGAGCTCGGCTAGAGCGACCTCCGTACTCATCGCCTGGCGGTACGGGCGATCACTCGTCATCGCGTGAAACGAGTCGCATACGGTGATGATCCGGGCGGCCAGCGGGATCTGCCCTCCGGCCAAGCCGTCGGGATAGCCACGACCGTCCCAGCGCTCGTGTGACGAGCGAACCATCGGTCCGACATCGGCCAGCGCCCGTCCCGAGCCGATGATCCGCTCGCCGGCCACGGTGTGCTGGCGCATCAGGGCCCATTCACTCTCGGTCAGCGGCCCGCGCTTGTTGAGGATCGCCTCGGGGATGGCCATCTTGCCGATGTCATGCAGCTCGGCTGCGAGCCGGATTCGCGCGGCCTGACCGACCGGGCAGCCCAGCTCGTAGGCGGTCTGCTCAGCGAGGACGCCGACGTCGTCGACGTGATCACCGAGCCCGGGGTCGCGCTGGGCGAGCGCCGAGAGCAGAGCACGCTTGACCTCCTGGGCGGCGTCCTCGCGCCGCGACCGGCCCTTGCTCGCGTACATGCGCTGGTCGGCCAGGCGCAGGGCCTCCTCGACGTCATCGGTCTCGTCGGGCAGGGCCACGCTTCCCCGTGAGGCCGAGATCGAGAAGCCGTCACCCTGGTCGGTGAGAACGGCGCTCGCCGCCCGCAGCAGGGTCTGACCGGTGTCGCCGCCCGGGAGCAGTGCGCAGAACTCGTCGCCGCCCATCCGGTAGACGCTGGCCGGTCCCTTCAGGACCGTCCCCAGAGCCGTGGCCAGGCGCTGCAGGAGCGCGTCGCCGGCGGCATGTCCGAAGCTGTCGTTGTAGCTCTTGAAGCCGTCGAGATCGAACAGGGCCAGGATCATCGGCTGCGGACTCGGTTGATCCAGGCGGCGCTTCAGGGCCAAGGCCAGCGCGCGGCGGTTTCCAAGACCGGTCAACGGATCGGTAAGGGCCTCGGTCTGCGACTGCTCGAGCATCGTCTGGTGGGCGCGGAAGGTAAGAGCCAGGCGCACGAGCACGGCGATCAGGGCGCCGCAGGCCATGCCCACGGCGGGGAAGGTGATCTCGGTGATCGTGCCCGCGACCAAGATGCCGAGGCTAACCAGGGAAAAGGCGATGGGGACGGTGATCAGCGGGCGGCGACCGCGCGCGGCAAGGCGCCCGCTCGGTTGCGCCCACGCTGCCGCGGCCACGCAGACGCTGATCGCCCACCAGCCCGGGTCATATGGACCGCCGGACTGCCACGTGCCGGCCGCGGACTTGATCAGGTAGACGCTGTCGGACGCCCAGAAGCAAACGATGCCGAAGGCGAGAATCGCAAAGCGCCGGTCCAGGCCGCGGCCGCCGATGGCCAGCAGGCCACAGATCAGACCCAGCATGAGCAGATCACTGACGGGATAGGACAGGTTGGTGATGACCGCCGGGTCGAGTCCTCGCACCGACCTGAGGACGGGGCCGAAGACGACGGCCGCGCTGATCGCGCCGGCGGTCAGGCCGGCGGTGATCCCGTCCACCCAGAGCGTGGGGGAGAGCTCGCCGACGCGAGCCCGGGCCAGGGCCAGCAGGCCCAGAAAGACGAGCGGCGGAAGGGCCAGGTAGCCCGCGTCCGCGGGCGAGGGGACCGGTGGGGAGGCATCGCTCCAGAGCACGGCCGTGAAGTAGGTCTCGCCAAACACCCAGGCGCTGACCCCAAGTCCGAGCAGCAACCAGGCGGTGCGCTCCTCACGGCGGACCGCGGCTCGCAGCAGACACAGGCCGGCGCCGGCGGCCATGACGACCAGATGCAGCCACTTCTCGGGACCGACGGGAAGCCAGCTCAGGCCGAGCGCGTGCAGTTCGCAGGCGGCGACCCAGCCGCCCAGAACGATCAGCGCAAGACGCACACCGCGAGGCACACCGGCTTAATCGGCAGCCGGGCCCGGAATCTGTAAGAACCCGGACAGATGTGTGGCTAGTGGCCGGCGGCCAGTCCGCGCAGGGCGGCTGACACGCTCCGGGTCAGCATCAGCTTGACGAGCGGGCCGATGCCCGGCAGCTTGCCGTCGAAGTCGATCGTGTAATCGAGGTGCGAGCCGTCGCCGCGGCGCGAGAAGCGCATGACGCCCTCGTGGTCCTTGAGCACGCCGCCGCGCGTGATCCGGTAGCGGATCAGCTCGTTGGGGATGACCTCGGTGTTTGTCTCCACAAAGCCGGGCAACGGACCGATTCGCAGCTCTCGCGCCGATCCGACACCGTTGCGAGTGCCGTCCGTGCCCGCGTTCAGCCGGCGGACCTTGGCCCCGAACAGACTCTCGAGGTTCTCGTGCTCGTTCAGGTACGCGAACAGCTCCTCAACGGATTGGGGAAAATCCTGGCTGACGTGGACGCGCTGCACGGGCGCCAGCATCGCAGGTTCGAGTTGGCGCCGGGCCGCGGCTTCCGGCAGAGGCGCCCAGTACGCTGGCGGTGCTGATCGACCGCGAGGTGTGTGGATGGCTGACAAACCGACCCTGTACGTGTGTACCGGAGACACGGGAGGACCCAAGGTTCACCCGTGCCGCCGCGTGCAGGAGGCGATGCATGCGGCGGGCATCGATTACGACAAGGTGATCGCCGCCCACGGCAGCCCGATCCCGTTTCTGCGCAAGGGCTCGCGTGACGAACTCGAGGCCGCCACCGGGGCCAAGAAGCTGCCCGCACTCAAGCTCCCCGACGGTCGCGTCATCACACACTCGCGCGCGATCCTGGCCTGGGTCAAGCAGCAGGGCCAAGCCGGCCCCGCGACCGGTGGCTGACATGCGGCCGTTAGCCCGATCGGACGGGCTGGTAGTTAACTTGGCGCTCAATGATTGAGAGCTCCGCTCCAGCGGTTGAGTCGCCCTCGCGTCCGCCGACGCCCGCATCGCCGAGCCGACCGTCCGGCCGGACGGCGCGTTGGATTTGGTTCGGGGTAGCCGTCGCCGTCGTTGTGGTGGGGTTGCTGTTTGTCCTCATCACCGGAATGCGGCCCGCCTACGACGCCTACGGATGGCTGGTCTGGGGGCATCAGGCGCTGCACCTGAGCCTGAACACGAACGCGGCCCCGTCCTGGAAGCCACTGTCCTTCCTGTTCACCCTTCCCTACGCGTTGCTGGGTCGGACCGCGCTGTGGCTGTGGATGGTGACCGCCGTATCCGCGGCCGTGGCGTCGGGTGTTTTCGGAGCCCGGATCGCCTACCGGCTCGCCGCCGATTCCGCGCCTCGGTGGACGGCTGTCGTCGCCGCGCTCATCGCCGGCCTCGCCGTCCTCGGGATCGAGGGCTACGGGCACTTCGTGCTCATCGCCGACTCGGATCCAATGATCGTCGCGCTCTGCCTGGCGGCCATCGACTTCCATCTCCGGGGACGACCTCGCATCGCCTACGTGATGCTCGCGCTGGCTGCGCTCGGCCGACCCGAGGCCTGGATCGCCCTGGTCATCTACGCCGCCTGGTGCTGGCGATCGGTTCCTCGGATGCGCCTCGAGGTCGCGCTCGGTCTCCTGGCGGTGGTCGTCCTGTGGTTCGGGATCCCGATCCTCACCTCACACAACTGGTTTGCGGCCGGCGACGTTGCCTCGGCTTCCGGTCGCCCGGTTCCCGGTAACCGCTTCTCCGGCGTGCTCACCCGCTTCATCGGTCTCTATGAGTTCCCGATGCAGTTGGCGGTGCTCGTTGCCGTGGCCATCGCCGCCCTGCGCCGGGATTTTCGGTGGCTGCTGCTCGCCGGTCTGGCTGTCCTGTGGGTGGCCGTGGAGATCGCCCTCGCCTACCACGGTTTGCCGGCCAGTCCCCGCTACATGTTCGAGCCCGCCGCCCTGCTGGTCGTGCTGGCCGCCGTCGGGATGGGCAGGCTGCTGGCGCTGGCTCCGCGGATGGCTCTCGTCCGCTGGCTGGGAGTAGCCGCCGTCATCGGGTTCGTGGCCGTGATGGTCCCGCATGCCCAGCATCGCCTCCGGTTGCTCCACAACGGGATCGTCCTCGGACGCCAGTGGGCGCTTCAGATCCATCGTCTCCAGAGGGTCATCGCCAAGGCGGGCGGGACGCAGAACATCACCGCCTGCGGCCAGGCGGTCACGACCGTCTCGTTTCAGAGCATCCTCGCCTGGGAGCTCGGGGAGAACGTCTCGCAGGTCGGCTGGAGTCCGCCCTACTGGACCTCGCGGGGGAGGCCGATCGTGGTCTTCACCCCGATCGGCGCCGGTTGGGTGGTGGCCCCGGTCCACACCGCCCCGAACATGGTCAAGCGCTGCGCCCATCTGAATCTGAAGACCTCGTTCAACGCCAAGACGCCTGGCGCGCGTGTCCTCAAGCACAAGCCGGGCGGGTGAGGGCGGTAAGACCGGCCTGCGGTCAGACGTTTGTCTCCCAGCTCGCCTAACGCGAGGCCTCGGTCTCCGACGGTTCGCGCAACCGGCGTCGCGCTCGGTTACGGAGCAGCCGCAGGCTGAAGATCAGGCAGATCACCCCGACCGCGACCAGGAGCACCTGCACCCAGGTGTCCGCGCCGGCCAGCGCGCGGCCGAACCAGTAGTACTCGAGCGAGTTCAGCGCCGCCCAGGCGAGCGCGGCGGCGGCGCTGACGGGTAGAAAGCGGGCAAAGGACATCCCGCTCGCGCCCGCGAGCAGTCCGCTCACGTTGCGAACGCCGCTGATGAAGCGCCCGTAGAACAACCACACCCGCCCGTGGGCGGCGAACTCGCGACGCAGTTTCTGGACGCGGTCCGGGCTCTGTCGCAACCGTCCGCCGACCCAGACCAGGATCGGCTCTCCCCGCCAGCGACCGATCACGAAGCCGATGCTCGTGCCCACCACGGCCGCGACGGCGCCGACCGCGATCACGCCGGCGATCGGCAGACCGTGGCTCGTACCGGCGTACACGGCGGCGGCGATCAGCACCGTGGTTCCGGGCAGCGGGGCGCCCACGGCCTGCAGGGCGACAGCGATGAAGACCGCGCCGAGTCCGTAGTCGTTGAGCAGGTTGTGGATCTCGTGTCCGCTCAATGGCAGCGGACCTCAGCGGCCTGAGGCTCAGCCGTAGATGATCGTCTCGTACGCGGTCCAGGCAAAGAACAGCGCCACGAGGCTCCAGGTTATGGGCCAGCTCAGCGTGCGCACGAACTCCGTGCGCCAGCGGCCGAAGCTGAGCACGAAACCGAAGATCGCCGCCAGCATGACGGCGTAGAGGATGATGGCCACCAGCGGCGTGGGGGCCAGGCCCACGATCGGCGCGACCACGAGGCCGAGCAGGATCCAGGCCGCGATGGTCAGCACGTCGACGGCCAGATTGGTCCGCTCGCGGCCGACGATGGTCATGAAGGCGGCCGCGCCGACCAGCGCGGCGACCAGGAACACGCCAATCGGCCAATGGGAACCGAAGCCAAACAGCGCGCTCATCAGCGCGCCCCCGGCCCACAGCAGCAGCGGACCGAACACGGCGACCGCGACGTAGCAGGCGAACATGTCGACCGGCGAGTCCCACGGGTTTCCGAACACCGGCCGGCGAGGGACGATTGCCTCGCGCAGGGCCGCGGGAGAGAGCGCGGATCGAAGTGACCGGGGGTTGTCGGGTTCAGTCGCCAATTGGGTGTCTGCCTCCTGCGGACAATGGTACCGTCAGCAAGCGGTGTTGATGCTCATTGACACCAGGCGCGACCCACCGCCTTCGCCCGAGCCAGGCCGTCCCCGGCGCTGGCATTTTCATGGCTGGCGCTGGCTCGTACCGCTGTGCCTCGGCGTGTTTCTGATGTTCCTGTCCAGCGCCTTTCCGCCGTTTCCGGCTTACATTCTGATCGTGGGCGCGTGCGTGCTGATCGTGCGTGGCCTGGGCCGGATCGTTCGCAGCACCCCCGGGCTGCGCGACTACCACCAGTAGCGCATCGGCAGCCAGGCCGGGACCGGTAGCGCATCGGCGGTCAGGCCGTGACCGGGGTGTCGGTGCTCGTGTGGCTCGAAGTCGGGCGCTTCGCCCACGTGGCCAGCGCCGACTCGCGCAGGCGCTGGATGAGGCTCGAGCCGGTTGACAGCCCGGCGGCGCCACGCGTTTTCTCGGCCGCGGTGAGGAGATCCTGCTGGCGGCTCTGGGCCATGACGTAGGTGAGTTGCGAGTTCATCAGCTGCCTCCTGTGACTTTGTTTGCGCCCTGCGCGCTTGCTGTGGGAGACAAGGTATGGGCGGCCCGACGGGCCGACCACGTCATTTGACACTGAGGCCAAAACCCGGGATACCCTGACCTCAAGATGGCGTCCGGGGTCCAGGGTCGGAGTCCGTTTCTCGAGTCCCTGACCGCCGGGGACCGCGACGAGTTGCTGGCCGCCGGGCACGAACGGCACTGGGACCGGGGAACGTTTCTGGTCCGCGCCGGCGACCCGGCCGACAGCGCGATCATCATCCGCGCCGGGCTGGTCAAGATCCACAAGGCGTCCGCCGACGGGGAGGATGTCGTCCTGGGCATTTCCGGTCCTGGGGACCTGATGGGGGAGATCGTCGCCGTTCGCACCTCAGTGCGCTCGGCCAGTGCCACCGCGCTCGAGGCAGTCACGGGGACCGTCATCGCGGTGCCGGCGCTGCGGGCCTTCCTGGCCGCGCACGCTAATGCCTCGCTGGCCCTGCTCGACCTGACTCTCGGACGGCTCTACGGCTCGGATGCCCGGCGGCTCGAGTTCGCGACCGCCGGCGCTCTGGCCCGGGTGGCCAGTCGGCTCATCGAGCTGGCCGAACGGTTCGGCGCCCAACGCGGAGATGGTGCCCTCGAGGTCGGCCTGCCGATCAATCAGGAGGAGCTCGCCTCGTGGAGTGCGTCCTCGCGCGAATCGACAGCGCGGGCGCTGCGCACGCTGCGCGAGCTGGGCCTGATCGAGACCAGCCGGCTCCGCCTCGTGGTTCTCGACCTGGAGCGGCTGCGCGCGCATGCGCCCCAGCTCTAATCGCCCCACCCCACCGTCCCGCAGGGCGGCCCGACCCGGGTCCTAGGATTGACTCTTCCCAGACGCGTTTACTCTTTTCGCCCCAGTAGATACACGATGATCGAGCCCATCGAGCTGACCTACGAGCTGGAGTTCCTCCCTCCCGGACGGACCCCGCTGCGGCGCTGGCGCTGGTCGCTTTGGCACGGCGCCCAGCTGCTGGCCGCGGGCTGGCGCGTCAGCGCAACGCACGCTCAGGGTGCGATGCGCGTTCATGCGCTGCGCTACGTCCACCGCCTGCACGGACTGCACCCGCTCCGCGTCGAGCAGGCCGCCGACACCGACTCTCGGTGGGCCGGGGGGCCGATCGCGGTCGAGTGGGGTGATCTCCGGGTCGTGCTCAGGCCCCGGGCGCTGGTCGGCGCTGCGGCCTGATCTCCGGCCCCGCTCCGGACTGAAGTCAGGCCGTCGGAACGGGCTCGCGCCGCGCCCAACCCTGGCGCAGCATCTCCAGGATCAGCTCGGGCGGTTGCGCGCCCGTGACCCCGACCTTGCGGTCGACGATGAAGGTCGGCACCCCCGAGATCCCGAGCTTCGCGGCCGTGTCCTCATCGGCGCGGACCTCCTCGGCGAAGCGCTCTGAAGCCAGGAGCTCCTTCGCCTCGGCGGCAGGCAGCCCGACCTCGGTACCCAGGGCGAGGAGGGTCTCCGGATCACTGACCAGCTTCCCCTCGGTGAAGTAGGCCTTCATCAGGCGCTCCTTCATCTGCTCCTGCCGTCCGTGCTCGGCCGCGAGGTGCACCAGCCGATGAGCGTCAAACGTGTTGGCGCCGCGGGCCAGATCGAAGCGGAAGCGCACGCCCTCCTGCTCGGCCATTTCCGTCAGCCCCCGCTGTGACTCGCGGGCCTGCTCGATCGGGATCCTGTACTTGCGCGCCAGATGCCCGGCGAGTTCGCCCTCTCGCTCGGCGGGGGCATCGCGATCGAGCTCGAAGCTGCGCCAGTTGACCGTCAGCTCATCCGCGTGCTCAAAATCGTTAAGGGCCCTCTCCATGCGGCGCTTGCCGATGTAGCACCAGGGACACGCGATGTCCGACCAGATCTCGAGTTCCATCGGGGACGCTCCTTGCTTGAGGTCACAACCGAGGCTAGCGCCCGAGGACGAGCCGATCGACCCCCGATCAGCGCCGGTCAGCTCCGGGCCGATCGACCCGCGCTCAGCGGCGGTCAGCTCGGCTCAGGTCCGGGTGCCGACCGTGAGCAGATACTCGAACTCAAACCGCGCCTCGTCGGCCGTCCCGCGATTTTGCTTCAGGCTGAAATCAAGCAGCGCCTGGCGCAGCTGATCTTCGGTGCCGTTGCGCCGGGCGTTGGCCAAGGCGGCCAGGGTCGGCCCGTAGTTGGTCGCGAAATGCTCGGCCAGCTCCTCTGGCTGCTCAAACGCAGTGACCTCGAGCACGTCTCTGCTCATGGTGTCGAGCGTGACCCGGCCGGCCAGCAGCTCGCGAACGTGGTCCTCCGAGCCCCACAACGGAGGCGGCTGGGCCCCGGGCGGCGGGGGCGGGGCAAACGGGCCCATCGTGCGAAACAGACCGCCGACCAGACCCTCGGGTGTCCAGCTGAGCAGACCGATCGTTCCGCCCGGACGGCAGACGCGACACAGTTCGTCCGCGACCAGGGCGTGATGCGGCGCGAACATCACGCCGATGCACGACATGACCACGTCGAAGGACTCGTCGGCAAAGGGCAGATGCTCGGCATCGGCGGGCGTCCATTCAATCGCCAGGTTCTCGTTGCCGACCTGTTCGCGGCCGACGTCGAGCAGCTCGGGGGTCAGATCGGAGGCGACCACCTCAGCGCCGGTTCGGGCGGCGCGGATCGCCGCGTTGCCGGTTCCCGCAGCGACGTCAAGGACGCGCTGGCCGCGGTGTATCTCGCAGGCTGAAACCAGCCGCTCCCCCAGAGGGAGCAGGAACGTCTGCACCATCGTCGGGTAACTGCCCGAGGCCCACATCTTGCGGTGGCGTGCCTTGAGCTCGCTATCAGCTGACGTGTCGCTGGTGGCGACGGCGCCGCTGCCGTGTGCTGCATCCATGGAGTCCCCCCGGATCCTCGTTTGCCCGAGCAACGGTAGTCCGACCGACGGCCCGCGGCAAGCGCGCGCGTGAAGCTAGTGGGGAGTGCTGGCCAGCGCCGGGTCAGAGGCTGCGCACGGGGAGGTCGTCTCGGCCCCCCGTAGTGCGCGAGCCAGCAACTGCTTGAGCGTCGCGCGCTCATCGGCGTCGAGCGCCTCGAGGACCTCGTCCTCGATCTCCTCCTGGACCTTGGCGGCGCGGTCGAGCAACTGACGTCCGCTGTCGGTGATGAAGACTCGGTGGCGGCGGCGGTCTTCGGCGTCGCGACGCCTGATCAGGTGCCCGCCCTCTTCGAGTTCGTTGAGGAGCAGCACGACATTCTTGGCGTCGATGCAGAGCGCATCGACGAGTTCCTGTTGCGGAGCGCCGTCGTGATCGCCCAGGTAGCTGAGCGCCATCAGCAGCCGCAGCTCGATCCCCAGGCGCTCGGGGTTGCTGCGGCGCATCACCTGCTTGGCCAAGCGCGGGAGCAAAACCATCGTCCCGGCGCCGGTCGGTGTGGTTGTGAGTCCCATGAGGCTCGAGATTATAGCCGAAACCCGGCCATATTTCTACATCTAGGGATAATCCCGATTCTGTAATTCATACCTGCAGCGTAAACGATCCGTGCTAAGGTGGTTCTCCTCCTGCCACCCAGAAGGATGACAATGAGCTCGACCTCTTCGAAGACAGTTTCTGAACCGAACCGCTGGGCCGTCCTGGCCCTGCTCGGCGTTGCCCAGCTGATGGTCGTGCTGGACGCGACGATCGTCAACATCGCCCTGCCGTCGGCGCAGCGCGCGCTGCACTTCTCCACCGACAGCCGGCAGTGGGTCGTAACCGCCTACGCCCTGGCCTTTGGAAGTCTGCTCCTGGTGGGCGGAAAGCTCGGCGACGTGTTCGGCCGCAAGTGGACTCTGATCGGCGGCCTGGCCGGCTTTTCGGTCGCCTCCGCGATCGGCGGACTGGCCACGTCGTTCGGCATGCTGGTCGCCGCGCGAGCGCTTCAGGGCGCCTTCGGAGCCCTGCTCGCCCCGTCCGCACTCGGGCTTCTGACCGTGACCTTCCAGGGCTCTCCGGATCGCCCGAAGGCGTTTGGCATCTTCAGCGCCATCGCCGCCGGCGGTGCCTCGCTGGGCCTGCTCCTCGGGGGCGCGTTGACTCAGGCCATCTCGTGGCGCTGGAGCCTGTACGTCAATCTCGCCATCGCCGTCCCGACGGCGATCGTCGCCCTTAGGCTGCTCCAGAACGCTCGCCAGACTGAGCGGCCGCGGATTGATCTCCCCGGCGTCGCGACGGCGTCGGCCGGTCTGTTCGCGCTCGTCTACGGCTTCTCGAGTGCCGAGACCACCTCGTGGTCGAGCACGATCACGATCGTCGCCCTCGCTGCCAGCGTGATCCTCCTCAGCGTCTTCGTGCTCATCGAGCGGCGCGTGGCCAACCCCCTGCTGCCCTTGCACATCGTCTGGGATCGGGCGCGTGGCGGGGCCTACGCCACCATCGCCCTCGCCGGGTCGGCCATCTTCGCCGTCTTCCTGTTCCTGACCTATTACATGCAGCAGAACCTCGGCTTCTCGCCGCTCAAGACCGGGCTCGGCTTTCTGCCCATGACGGCGTTGATCGTCCTTACCGCGACCACGGTTCAGACGCGGGTCCTGCATCGGACCGGCGCCAAGCCGCTGGTCATGGCCGGGATGGCGATCGGAGTCGTGGCCATGTTGCTGTTCTCGCGCGTGACCGCCCAGGGCGCGTACGTCACCCACGTCCTTCCGGGACTGATCCTCAGCGGCCTGGCCATGGGGCTGATCTTCGCGCCCTCATTTTCGACCGCCACCCTCGGCGTCCGGAGCAGTGAGGCCGGGATCGCCGCGGCCATGGTGAACACATCGCAGCAGGTCGGTGGCTCGGTGGGGACAGCGCTGCTGAGCACGATCTTCGCCACCGCCCTGTCCAGCTACGCGTCAGTGCACCAGCACGTCGCCGGCGCGGCCGCTGCGGCCTCGATCCACGGTTACAGCACGGCCTTCGAGTGGGCGGCGGCGCTGTTCGGAGCCGGCTTGCTCGTGGCGGCGCTGATCCTGCCCACCGACGGCGCAGCGCGGGCCCGAAACGCCCAAGCCGAGGCCGGCGCCGAGCTCGCGCTGAGCATGGAGCGCGCATGACCCCCTTCCTGAACCGCGGTGATTGTCAACACGACACCGCGGCCGCACCAACCCGAGGAGACCTCCTTATGTCCTCACAGCACACCACCATTCAAGCCCACCGGCGCCGCCCCGTTCGCGGCGTCCTCGATCGGCCGCGGCGCCGGCCGGTGCAAGCCCTCGCCAGCGGTGGACGTCGACACGTCGACACCACCTCCGCGAGCGACGAGCCTGTGGCCGTCAACGCCGCCCCGGCGAGCGACGAGGCTCTGGCCGTCAACGCCGCCTCGCACGCCGAGCCGCCGCGCCCGCTTCGGCGCTGGTCGGTGGCCCAGCTGATTGCCCAGGCGGTCGCCCGGCCACCCGGCGGCAGTCTCGCTCACTGAGGCCCTAGCCCCAGGGCAGCGCCCCGAGATGTCCACCGTCAGCACCAGATCTCCCTCCCCGGGGCGCGGTACCGCACCGCGGCCCGAGGTGGGCCGGTCGGGTGGCCACTCCTCGCCCTCGGACCGCCGAGCTCCCCCGGACCGCCGAGCGCTGCTCGGACGTCTGCTCACCGTGGTCGTGCTCGCGGCCTGCGTGCTCACCGTCCTGCTCGCCGTACCTGACCTGCGTCCCGTCCTGCGCGACGTGGGGGACATGAACCCGGGCCTGGTGGTCGCCGCAATCGCGCTCGAGCTCGCCTCGTGCCTGAGCTTCGTCGTCATCTTCAGGATGTTCTTTGCCAGCACCCCGGCCCGCGTGGCCCGGGAGCTGTCCTGGTCGCAGATGGGCTCGGGCGCGCTGCTGCCCGGCGGCGGTGTTGGAGCCCTGGCCGTCGGCGGCTGGCTGCTGCACCTGGTCGGGATGCCGACCCGGGAGATCGTGCGCCGGTCCAGCGGCCTGTTCTTTCTCACCAGCGCGATCAACGTGCTCACCCTCGGGGCCGCCGGCGGCGTGCTGATCCTCGGTCTCGGAGCCGGACCCCACGACCTGCTTCACGCGGGTCTGCCCGTGCTCGCCGCCGCGTTCGCGGTGATCGGCGTTCTCCTCTTGCCCCGTCTGACCCGACGCGTCTCGGCCAGCCATCCGCGGGCCACTTGGCTGGATGACATTGGCGTCGGGATCCCCGCCGCACGGCGTGCCCTCAGGCACCCGAGCTGGCGACTTCTGGGTGGGGCCGGCTACCTGCTGTTCGACATCAGCGTCCTCTGGACGGCGTTCGCGGCCGTCGGCCCCGCGCCCCCGGTGGCCCCGCTCGTGGTCGCCTACCTCGTCGGCTATCTCGCCAACGCGACCCCGATTCCCGGCGGCGTGGGCGTGCTCGACGCCGGCCTCGTCGGCGCGCTCGCCCTGTACGGACTGCCGATCACCCACGCCGCGGCGGCGGTGCTCGTCTACCACGCGATCGCCTTCTGGCTCCCGACGCTCGGGGGCACGATCGCCTACGCCCGTTTGCGCCCGCGCCTTGTCCCAGACGTTGATGCCTCGACCTCGCTGCCTGCAGTCGCTGAGCCGGCCCGGACCAACGGGAACCCGGCCATCGCGCCGCGGCTTGACCACGAGGCCGGGCGCGGTCAGTTCACATCCGCGCCCTTGACCATCGCGTCGACCGCGTCGAGTGCCTCAGACACTCGGGCGCAGACGCGAACCTGAGCTCGGGCCTGGCTTTCGAAGCTGAGCGCCTGTCCGCCGATCACGAACGCGGCGGAAGGCCACTGCCGACGTACCTCGTCGACAGAATTCAGCACGCGGCCCGCCTGTCCGGGCATCGTCGAGCTCAGACAGATGACCTCGACCTCGTGGTGGCGCGCCGCGAAGCCGAGCGCGTGCGGGGGTACATCCGCGCCCAGCATCAGGACGTCGTAGCCACCGCCACGCAGGAGATTGCTCACCATGCGCAGGGCGACCACGTGGAGCTCGCCCAAAGGTGTGGCCAGCAGGATCCGGTGGCTGCCGCGGGACTCCGCCACCCGCTGCGCCTCGCGCTGTAGGGCCAGTACCCGGAGCGATATCTCGGTGGCTAGGTGCTCCTCAGCGACCGAGATCTTGCCTCGCTCCCAAAGCTTGCCGACGAGCCACAGTGCGGGGGCGATCAGCTCCTCATCGATTTCAGCCGTGGTCAGGCCGGCATCCATCGCCTCCCGGATGGCGATATCGGCCGCGATCTCATCGGCCGACAACAGTGCCGCGGCGTACGCGCCCGCCAGCTCCGCGATCTTCCCGCGGCGCGGTCCGGACAGGTCATTCTCTCGATGGCCGTCCATGTACTAGGACGTCTACCACTCCTGGCCCAGCAGGCAAACCCGCCGAGTCCCGGATAAGCTGGCCACGTGGAGGCAGCACGCGCCAAGGAACTCCTGGATCGCGAGCGGGCGAGGCTCGAAGAGGCGCTGGCCAGGCTCCACGGCGACGGCCCGCTTGAGAGCACGGATCGCGAGGAGCCGGGCGAGAGAGACAGCGAGGACCTCTACCAGGACGAGTTTGACGAGGGTCGAGCCAAGGACCTGCAGGACCAGCTGCTGGCGGTACAGCGCGCCGAGGAGCGGCTCGCCGCGGGGCAGTACGGACTCTCCATCGACAGTGGCGAGCCGATCCCCGACAAGCGGCTTGAGGCCGTGCCGACGGCCGAGCGGACCATCGAAGAGCAAGAACGGTTCGAGCGGGGCTAGAGCGGCACCGCCGCCCGGCGGCGGATTGACCGTCGCGCCGATGAGAAACCCGCGACCAGGCGGTCTAGTGCCTCATGAGCGGATTTACGATGCCCTGATGGCCGTCGTCTGCGTTCACGGACCGTTGCGCAAGCTCGCCGGCCGCGCCGAGCATCAGCTCGAGGGCGCGACCGTGATCGAACTGCTCCGCGGGCTCGAGGCCGGCCAGCGCGACATCGGTGGGTGGATCCTGGATGAACGTGGCCGGATCCGCCGCCATATCAATGTGTTCGTAAACGGCGAGCCGGCGACGGCGGCGACGGCGGTTCGTTCCCGGGACCGCGTCGAGGTCCTGCCCGCCATAACAGGAGGCTGACAGTGACCGAGCTGGTGGTTGGGACTAAGAAGGGCCTGTTCCTGCTCGACGGCGACCCCGAGGGTGGCTTTGAGCTCCATACCCGCGCCTTTGCCGGTGAGCCGGTCGACTTCGCCACCCGTGATGCCCGCACCGGGCGGCTGTTCGCGACCGTGACCTCGCCCTTCTACGGTCCCAAGATCTTCTACACCGACGGCGATCCGGCCGGCGACTGGGTGCAGGCTGACGGCATCGCCCTGCCCCAGGGCGGCGATCAAGCGCTTGAGCGGATCTGGGTCATCGCGGCGGGCGAGTCCGACGGCACCCTCTACGCGGGCGGAGATCCCGGCGTCCTGTTCGAGAGCCACGACGGCGGGACGAGCTGGGCGATCAACGCGGGCTTGTGGGAGCAGCCATCGCGCCCCCACTGGCAGCCGGGTGGCGGCGGCCTGTGCCTGCACTCGATATGCACCTGGCCCGGCGAACCGGACAAGCTCGCCGTTGCGGTCTCGGCGGCGGGCATCTGGCTGACCGAAGACGGCGGGCGGACCTGGCGGCGCGGGAACCAGGGACTCAACCCGCGGTACCTGCCCGAGGAGGCGCTGGCCGATGAGAACGCCGGTCGGTGCGTGCACCACGTCGAGCGTGCGCCCACGCAACCGGACCGAATGTTCATGCAGTTCCACGGCGGCGTTTACCGCTCCGACGACGCCGGTCAGAGCTGGTCCGACATCGGTGGCGGTGGGCTTCCGTCCGATTTCGGCTTCCCGCTCATGGTCGACCCGGCCGATCCCGACAGCGCCTACGTGATCCCGCTGGTCGCCGACGTCGATCGTGTCACCCCCGACGGCCGTGTCCGCGTCTACGAGACCCGCGACGGCGGCTCGAGCTGGGCCCCCCGCGGCGACGGTCTGCCCGCCGAGCACGCGTACCTGACCGTGCTGCGCCAGGCCTTCAGCCGCGCCTCCACGGGCGACCAGCTGCAGCTCTACTTCGGCGCGACCTCCGGTGACGTGTTCGGCTCCGGCGACGCCGGTGCCAGCTGGTCGACGCTCGCCACGCGCCTGCCCCCGGTGTACTCGGTCGTGGCCACCTAGGACCCCTAGGGTGATCTGATCGAGCCGCACGATCTCTACGGGCTTCCGCTCGAGCACTTCGTCGCCGAGCGCACCGCGTTGGCGAAGGCGCTGCGCAAGGACGGGGAGCGGGAGCCGGCCGACGAGGTCGCCTCGCTGCGCAAGCCCTCGGTCGCGGCGTGGGCGGTCAACCAGCTGGTCCGGACTCGACCCGGCGAGCTCCAGGCCCTGTTCGCCGCCGGTGATGCGTTGCAGAACGCGCAGTCGGACCTGCTGGCCGGAAGCGGAGATGCGAGCGCGTTGCGGGACGGGGTCACCAACGAGCGCGAAGCAGTCGAGGCGCTGGTGGACCTGGCCCGGGGACTGCTCAGTTCTGGTGGCCATGAGCTCACGCCGACCACACTCGAGCGGGTCTCGCAGTCGCTTCACGCGGCGGCGCTCGACGAGGACGCACGGGCCGAGGTCGAGGCCGGCTGCCTCACGCGGGAGCTGCGCCACGTCGGACTCGGTCAGGGCGGCCTCGCCGGCCAGCCGGCGGCGGCGGCCGGGGCCCGAACCAAGGCGCGTGGCGAACCGAAGGCCGCCAAGGCCAAGCGGGCCGAGCGCGAGGAGACCAAGCGCGAGCGGGCCAAGCGGGAGCGAAGCGAGCGGGAGCGCGCCCAAGCGGTCAAGGCCGCCCGGCGGGCAGAGGCCGACGCCCGTCGCGCCGCCGAGCGCGCAGAGCGTGAGGTGCAGACCGCCCAGGCACGCCGGGATGACGCGGCCGAGTTGTTGCGCAAAGCCGAGGATGCGCTTGTCGAGGCCCGTGAGGCCGCCGAGCGAGCCACGCGCGAGCACGATCGCGCCGATCAGGCTTTGCAGGGCCTCTAGGCCGAGCCTACGGCCGGGTCTGGGGGCGCAGCGCGAGCTTGGCTGCGCGGGGCAGGCGCTTGATCCGCGCCTCCTCGCGGCGGGCGGCCGTGCGGGTTGGCATCTCGATTGCCAGCTCGAGCTCGACCGGCAGCCGGCTCGCCGTGTAGCGACTGGCGGTCCCGGCGCGATGGCGCGCTATCCGCCGCTCGAGATCGACCGTCCAGCCGGTGTAAAGCGATCCGTCACGGCAGCGCAGGAGATAGACCCAGGCCTCTGGCATCGCGTTCAGCTTCGCCGCCGGCAGCAGAGGCCCTCTAGTGCGCCGACGGTGACGAAGGTCACGGCGCGGTAGCTTCAGAGCACGGTGGAGCCGGAACTCGAACGCGACGAGACCGCCGACGCGCTCATCAGCTTCCTGCGATCGGAGGGCGCCGGCCGTCGCACTCATGCCGGCGAGCGGACCCTGCTCGATCACCTGGTGGGTGTCTACGAGGTCGTCCGGCGCTGGAACCAGCCGCTCGTCGTTCAGCACGCCGCACTGATCCACAGCGTCTACGGCACCGACGTCTATCACCAGCAACTGCTGGCGGTCTCCCGGCGCGCCGAAGTGGCCGAGATTGCCGGCGAGTCCGCCGAGCGCCTCGCCTATCTCTTCTGTTTCACGCCTCGAGATCCGCTGTTTGCCGGTACGTACCGGTGGGCGAGGACTGCCGGTCCGGAGCCGCTGGTTGCGGGAGCTCCGGACGGTCAACCCGCCACCCGCGCTCAGCTGGACCAGCTCGTGCTGCTTCACATGGCAAACCTCGCTGAGCAAGCCCAATCTCCCGACGGTTCCCCGAGCCGCTGGTTGGTGAGAATCCGCAAACTCGCGGAGCTAGTGATCGACAGTGATGCGGTGACCCTGCCCGTATTCCTTGCCGCCCTGGCCTCGTTCTCCGAGTCCGATGAGCAGTCCACCCTCAGCGCGTACCGGGCGGGGCTCGGCGCGGGGGACGAACCTGAGGTGATGGGCAACCGCCTGGCGCTGGCCGCCGCCACGTGTCCGGTGGTGGCCGAGCCCTGCATCTGGCAGTCCTACGTCGCACGCTTGCGCGGGAGTGGGGAGGAGGCGCGGGCCTGGGCCCGGCGCGGCCGGCGACGTCTGCTCGACCTCGGCACCACGTGGGATAAGCGTCTGAGCTTCGACGAGTGGCTCCAGCTTGCCGAAGCATTGCAACGGACGACCGGTCAGCACGCGGGAGCGACGGGCGCCGGGATTTCGGATCCCCGAACACTGTTTGCGGCCGCTGTCGGCGGCGAGCTCGATCAGAGCGTCCGGGCCAGTCCGACAGCGCTCGCGGCGTCCGCGAAGGCGGGAAGAGAGCGCTTTCACCGCTACGTCGAAGCGTTCGCTGAGATCGGCGGCACGATCCGCCGGCCCGTCTATCCCGACCTTGGCAGCCAGCCCTGGTTCAACCCGTCCGAGTTTCCCCTAGCCCGCTGCCTGGAGGACAACTACGACGTGGTCCGGGACGAGATTCTCGCGCTGGAGTCCTCGCGATTTCACCGCGAGAGTGAGCAGATCAAGCGGTCAGGCGAGTGGGACGTGCTGTTCCTCTACGAACGTGGCCGCCGGCATGACGAGGTCTGCGAGAGGTGCCCGGCAACGACCCGGGCGATCGAGTCCCACCCGACCATGCGGACGGCTGCCGGATTGATCTACGTGTCGCGGATGAGACCCGGGACCCACATTGAGGCCCACCGCGGTCCCACCAACCTGCGAGTGCGCTGTCATCTAGGGGTCGCCGTCCCTGACGGTGACTGTGCGATCCGCGTCGGTGATCGAATCGAGCGTTGGCATGAGGGCCGTTGCCTCGTGTTCGACGACCACTTCGAGCACGAGGCTTGGAATCACACTGATGCCGACCGTGTTGTGCTCATCGTCGACCTGTGGCACCCGGGGCTGTCGGGCACGGAAGTGCGCTTACTCGAGGGCCTGCTCACCTACACCTACTCGTACGCCCGGCAGCTGAACCGCTACTGGTCTTCCAACGCCGCGACTCGGATGGCAAACGATCCGAGTGCCCAGAGCCGAGGCTAGAAGAGGTCGCCTCCGTCGCCGCCGCCAAAGTCGCCTCCGCCGTCGCCGCCATCTCCCCAGCCTCCGCCGTCTCCGTCTCCGTCTCCGTCTCCGTCACCGTCCCCACCGAACAGGCCGCCGACCGCCTCGGCCCCGAAGCCGAGGCCGGCGCCGAGCGCCGAACCCATCAGCAGGCTTGACAGCAGGCCCCCGCCGCCGAACCCGTTGTAATAGCCGCCGGCCCACGGGCCGTAGTGCCGGGGAGCATTCCAGTACTCGGTCTGCCGGCCGTTGACCGAGACCTGACGGCCGTGCGGTTCGAAACCTTCCTTGATGCGCAGGGCGTCCGCCGCGCAGGCCGGCACCTGGCGCGGGGAGCCATTGGGCGGCGCCCACTCGACCTCTTCGGTGGATGGTCCGTGCCGGGGGTCGAAGAAGCACGGCGGCGTCCGCTGCGGCGGCGGCCGCCCATCGAGCAGAGCCTTGGTGTAGGCCATTGCGTAGCGCCCCTCTTCAAGCGTTTCGCTCACCGGCGCCAGATCCTCCGGACGCCGGGCACGGTCAAAGATCTCGCTCGCCCGCTGGTAGGCCTGAAGGGCCTGCTCGTAGCGCTGCTTGACGTCGTCAGAGACACCTGGCATCTGGATGTCCACGTCCAGCGAGCGAATCTCGTCGCCGAGTCCGACAAGGTCGTCCTGGGCTGACGAGCGAACCTCATCCCACTCCCGTTCGCGTCGTGTCTTGTGTCCAAAAAAGGGCACGTGGCAACACTATCGTCCCGCTAGGGAGCGCGGAGGCCGCCGCCTGACCCAGCGTCAGCCTGATCGCGCGGCGAGTAGAGTGAGAGGCCGTACACCGGCCTGAGTGCATCGCTCTTGCATTCTCCCTGTGGTTCACCTCCAACTCGAGCGACGAGGAGTGCAGCGATTTGCC
>DASXHG010000057.1:0-8821 GCA_036488625.1 Solirubrobacteraceae bacterium
TGGCCAACGCCCGCACCCGGATGAGCGACCGAGTCCATGGCGTCGAGCCCGAGCGGATCGCCGACGGCGTCTGGCTGCTGCGGGGCGGGTTCCCGGCCCGGATCATGAACGTCTACTTCATCGAGGATGACGGCGGCGTGACCATGTTTGACGCCGGAATCGCCGCCATGAGCACGGCCGTCGTTGCCGCCGGGGCTCGTTTCGGAGGGATCAGGCGGGTCGTGCTCGGGCACGCCGATTGCGACCACCGAGGCGCCGCCCCCGCCGTCGATGCACCGGTGTACTGCCATCCGGCCGACCGGGCTGCCGCCGAGTCAGACGCGCCGATGCGCGACTACTGGGACCTGAACAAGCTCAGCCCCCACGCCCGGGTGGCCTTCCCGCGCCTGTTCTCGGCCTGGGACGGGGGCGCGGTCACGGTCGCCGGCACCGTCCAGGAGGGCGATGACGTCGCCGGCTTTAAGGTCATCGACCTGCCCGGGCATGCGCCGGGGCTGATCGGCCTGTACCGCGAATCAGACCGGCTGGCGCTCGTGTCCGACTGCTTTTACACCCTCGATGTGCAGACAGGCCGCAAGGCCCCCGCGCGAGTTCCGCACGCTGCCTTCGACCTCGACGTCGACTCGGCGCGCGCCTCGATCCGCCGGCTGGCCGACCTCGAGCCTGCCGTGGTGTGGGCCGGGCACACCGACCCGGTGACCGGCCCCGTGGCGGCGACGCTGCGGCGCGCGGCTGACGCGCCTCTCTGACGGTGGGTCGCCGCAACCGTCAGCGTCCCAAGCTCTCCGCGCCGGTCACCGAGTACCGCGACGCCGAGGGCAACGTCCTGCGCCTGCGCGGCGCGCTCACCGCGGCCTCCCGCCGGCAGTACACCGAGACCATGGAGGGCGGCCTGAACCGCGAGGACGCCTGGCAACGCGCGGGCGAGCTGCTGTTCGAGCGCCTGGTCGTGTCGTGGGAGATCGCCGGACTGGAGGCGACCAAGCAGAAGGAGCTCCTGGGGCGCTACCGGATGGCCAGCGCCGCCGAGCGGGATTTCGTGCGCAACGCGCTGCGTGAGCACCTGGCCGAGAACTTCCCCGAGCTGCAGGCGCCGTGAGGTTCGATCACGACGCCTTCGCCGCCCTGCTCTGCGACTGGTGCCTGGACGTCGGACCCGGGGCGCGCGTGCTCGTTGAGTCAACGACCCTCGCCGAGCCGCTGGCCGTCGCTCTGCACGCGGCGATCCTCGACCGGGACGCCTGGCCTCACGTCCGCCTGACGCCACCCGGGCTCGGCGGCGATTTCTATCGCCACGCGCGCCAGCGCCACCGCCAAGAGCCTCCACCCGTTGAGCTGTTTCTGCTGGGCGGGCTCGACCGACGCCTGCGGATCGACGCGCCGGCCAACACCAGCGAGCTGGCCGATGTCGATCCGGCCCTGATCGCCGCCGTGTCCGTCGCCCGCCAGGACGTCCAGAGGGCGGCCGCGAAGGTCCCGTGGTGCCTGACCCTGCTGCCCACGCCGGCCCTGGCCCAGGCCGCGGGCATGCCCACGCAGGCCTACGCCGACTTCGTCACCCGGGCGCTGTTCCTTGACCGGCCCGACCCCGCGGCTGCCTGGCAGGCGCTCCGAGAGCGCCAGGCCAAGCTGATCGACCGCCTGTCCTCGGCGCGCACGATCCGGATCGAGGCCGACGGCACCGATCTCAGCCTCGAGGTCACCGGCCGCACGTGGCTGAACTCCGACGGCCGGCGCAACATGCCCAGCGGAGAGGTGTTCACCGGACCACTCGAGCACTCCGCCAACGGGACGGTTCGGTTCACGGTGCCGACCGGTCCACCGGGGGTCACCGTCACCGGCGTGCAACTCACCTTCAAGGACGGCGAGGTCGTCCGCGCGCACGCCGAACAGGGTGACGACTACCTTCAGGCCGCTCTGGCCACCGACGACGGCGCCCGCCGCTTGGGCGAGCTGGGCATCGGCACCAACACCGGGATCGACCGGCCGACCGGTCACATCCTGCTCGACGAGAAGATGGCCGGAACCGTTCACCTGGCCCTCGGACGTTCGTATCCGGAGAGCGGTGGCGAGAACCTCTCCGCCCTGCATTGGGATCTGATCTGTGACCTGCGCGCGGGCGGTCGACTGAGCGCCGACGGCGAGGCCGTTTTCGAGCCTCGCGCAACCGGGTAACCGACCGCTGACATATAAAGGCTCCGGCGTGAAGTAGCGTGAGGCCCGTTATGCGTCGCACCAAGATCGTCGCCACCATCGGGCCGGCATCCCGCGACCCGGACACGTTGACCCGCATGGTCGAGGCCGGGCTCGACGTCGCCCGCCTGAACTTCTCGCACGGCACCCGCCAGATGCACGCCGAGAACGCTGAGCTCGTGCGCGCTGCCGCGCAGCGCGTCGGGCGACAGGTGGCCATCCTGCAGGACCTGCCCGGGCCGAAGCTGCGAATCGGCGCGCTCGAGAACGACCTGGCCGAATTGAAGCCCGGCGAAACACTCACTCTGGTCTGTGGCTCGACGGAGATCGGCAACGACCGACGCATGTCGGTCAGCTGGAAGGGGTTGTGCGAAGCGGTCGATCCCGACGACGTGGTCTACCTCGCCGACGGCGCGATCCGGCTCCGTGTTCGCGCCGTGCGCGCAGAGACCGCTGAGATCGAGACCGCGGTCGAGATCGGTGGCGCCGTGGCCACCCGCCAGGGCCTGAACATCCCCGGCTCCACCCGTGGCCTGGCCGCGGTGCCCGAGGAGGACCTGGACATGCTGCGGTTCGGCGAGTCGATCGGTGTCGACGTGGTCGCCCTGTCGTTCGTCCGCACGGCCGAGGACGTCGAGTTCGTCCGCGGCCATACCCGGCTGCCGCTGATCGCCAAGATCGAGAAGCCGCAGGCCGTCGACGAGGCCGAATCGATCATCCGCGCCGCCGACACCGTGATGGTGGCCCGGGGTGATCTCGGCATCGAGCTGCCGATCGAGACCGTGCCCATGGTCCAGAAGGACCTTCTGCGGATTGCCGGGCAGCTCGCGCGACCCTCGATCACGGCCACGCAGATGCTCGATTCGATGGTCTCGTCCTCGCGTCCCACGCGCGCCGAGGTGGCCGACGTGGCCAACGCAATCCTCGATGGGACCGATGCCGTGATGCTGTCTCAGGAGACCGCGGTCGGCAACTACCCCGTGGAAGCGGTGGCGATGATGGCCGCGGTCGCCGAGCGCACCGAGCAGGACCTTCCCTACCAGCGCTGGAACGAGCACCGGGTCCGGCGCGACGCGCGCGATCCGGCCTACACGATCGCCCACAGCGCATGCGCCGCCGCCCACGAACTCGGCCTGGCCGCGCTCGTCGTGCCGACGCTCTCGGGTCGCTCGGCGCGGCTCATCTCCGCGCACCGCCCTCAGGTCCCGATCTACTGCCTCTCGCCGGGGCGCGAGACGGTGCGCCGCTGCAGCTTCATGTGGGGCGTGCAGGCCGCGTCGATTCAGCGCCACGAGGTGACCGAGGCCCTGATTGCCGACAGCGCCCGGCGGGTCGTCGAACTGGGCTGGGTCAAGCCCGGGGAGCGAGTTGGCATCACGGCCGGCCTGCCCAGCGGCAAGCCGGGGACGACGAGCCTGTTCCAGGTCCAGGAGGTTTAGACAGCGATTTTTTACCGCGGCCGCGCTTTAGCGGTGTAGGTTCGCCTCTCCAGCCAGCGACCGAAGGGGTGAGAGATGGGCGCGCAGGAAAACCTCGAGATCACCAAGCAGGGCTATGCAGCCTTCACGGCCGGGAATGTCGAGGAGGCGATGGCCAACCTGGCCGATGACATCGAGTGGGTGACGCCGGGGCGCAGCGCCGTCAGCGGGACGGCGCGGGGCAAGCAGGAGGTCGGCGCCAACTGGGCCCAGTTGGCCGCCAAGGGGTTCAAGACCTCGCCTCAGCACTGGTTCGCCGACGACGAGCGGGTCGTCGTGCTGACCCAGGTCTCGCTCGGCGACGAAAGCTGGGACGCGGCCGACGTGCTCACGTTCGAGAACGGAAAGGTGATCCGGTTTCAGACCGCCGGGGACACGACCAAGCTCGAGCGGGCATTGCCGGGCGACTGAGCGCGCCCCCCGGCCGGCTGAGAGCTGAGCCCGGCTGGACTCAGGCCGTGGGGCGACTGTAGAAGTCGGCCTCGGCCCGGCCCAGCTCGGTCGCCCCCGGATCGCCGTAGAACCACTCGCGGGCGATGCGGTGGAAGTTCCCGCGCGCGTGCAGCTGGGAGAGCACGGCCAGGGTCAGAACCTCCATCCGCCGGCCGAAGATGTGGTCCGGCGGGGCGGACTCCTGGCGCAGATAGCCGAAGTACTCCGAGCGCGGATCGCTCATATCGATCAGCACCTGGGTGGCGTACTCGGGGGAGAGCTCGATCTCGCGGTCGGCGGTGTACCACGAGGTCGCGGCCCGGAAATGGGCCAGCACCCGGTCGGGGTTGAACTTGTCCGGGTCGCGGAAGAACCCGACCTCGGTGCCCAGACGCATGATCGTCTCGGTGTCGCCCTCGATGATCGCCCGGGCCACGCTGATCTCCAGGTCGACCGCTCCGGGCGGCATGCGCTTGAAGAGGCCGAAGTCGACGAAGGCCATGCGGCCGTCCTCGAGCAGCATCGAGTTACCGGGATGGGGGTCACCGGAGAACTGGCCGTGGCGGTACAGGCAGCTGAAGTAGAAGCGGAAGATGATCTCCGCGATCCGGTCGCGGTCGGCCTGGGGGTAATTCTTGAGCTCCTCGAAGCCGACCCCGTGCACGTACTCCGAGACCATGATCCGCTCGTGTGAGAGCGAGGTCACGACCTCGGGAATGACGATGAACGGATGGCCGCGAAAGATGCGGGCCAGCGAGCGCTGGTTCTGGGCCTCGAGCTCGTAATCGAGCTCCTCCTCGATCCGGTCGCGGATCTCCTGGCCGATCGCCTTGGGGTCCATGCCAGGGGCGATGCGCTTGGCCAGCCGCAGGATCAGGCCGAGGTTCTGCATGTCTGAGCGGACGGCGGCGGCGACGCCCGGATACTGGACCTTGACCGCGACCTCGCGGCCGTCGGTGAGCCGGGCGCGATAGACCTGGCCGATCGAGGCAGCGGCGATTGGCTCCTCGTCAAAGTCGTCAAAGACGTCGCGCAGGCGCTCGCCGAGGTCCTCCTCGATCACCTTGCGCATCTCCTTGAAGGTGACCGTCGGCGCCGCGTCGCGGAGGGCGGCGAGCTTGCTCTGAAACTCCTCCCGGTACTCCTCGGGAACCATCCCCACGTCCAGGAACGACAGCACCTGGCCGACCTTCATGGCGGCGCCCTTCATCGAACCCAAGGCGGTCACGATCTGCTCGGCGGCCTCGATGTGACGGCGCTCGAGGGCGGCCTCCTTGCCCGCGCTGTCACGGGTCACATTGGCCGCGCGGGTGCCGGCCTGGCGGATGGCCTGTCCCGCCGCCAGGCTGCCGATCCGGGCCGTGCGGCTGACCCGCGACGTCGGCATCTTGTCCTTCTTGGGCGGCCTGGGCATACCGGACGCCGCTAATTCCTCGAAGCCACTAGGCGGACCGCTGGACCTGGGATCCGGGGACGATGTCGTCGCTCCCGTCGGGCCAACGAACCCAGGCCTTGTGCCCTCCGTCGTAGTCGTCGCCGAGCAGGATCAGCGTCGCCGCATCGCCCATCGCCGTGCAAGGCTCCTGCCCTTCGGGATCGACACCGCGCCAGATCCGGACGAAGCGGTTGGAATCGAGCTCGGCCTCGACCGTGGTCGGATCGGTGTGGCCGGGGTGGATCCTCGTCTGCGCGGGCAGCGTCAGCAGCTTGTCCATGATCGACGACTTCAGGTCGGCGTAGGTGGTGTGCCCGGGAGCGCGCACCCCGCCCACCGAGCCCCTAAAGAGGGTGTCGCCGGTGAACACGTCGGTCGAATCGACCAGCAGCGAGAGCATTCCCGCGGTATGGCCCGGGGTGTGGATCGGCTCGATCCGCAGGGCCCCGCTCTCGATCGGCTGTCCCTCCTGCATCGTCCCGGTGCTGTCGGCGACCATCTCGCGCTCGAGGGGGTGGATCAGGACCGCCGCGTCGGGGTGGGCCTCACGCACGGTGGCCAGCTCGGCGATGTGGTCGTGGTGGTGGTGGGTGAGGAGGACGTGAGTCAGCTCCAGCTGGCCGCGACGCAGGTACTCGAGCAGCGGCGCCACCGGGCCGCCGGCGTCGATCATCACAGCGTGTCCGCCGGGCTCATCCGCGACCACGTACGTGTTTGACAGCCAGTTCTCGCTCATCGAGCGCTCCGTGATCATCCCCGAGAGGGTATCCAGTGGATTGGGGCGGGCCGTCCGCCGTTTGCGCTCGGGACTTACTCGGTAGCCTCTAACAGAGCGATGAGCCTGGTCCACACCTGTTATCGGATTCTTGACGCCGACCGGTCGGTGGAGTTCTACAAGGCCCTCGGATTTGACGAGAAGGGCCGAATCCCGATCCGCGAGGAGGCGATCAACGTCTTCATGGGCCTGCCCGAGGACGGCGACGAGCCGCGGCTCGAGCTCACGCAGAATTTCGACCAGACCGAGCCCTACGAGATCGGCACCGGTTACGGCCACATCGCCATTACCACTGGCGACCTCGACCAGACGCTGGCCCAGTTGGCCGCGCAGGGCATCGAGCCCGAGAAGCCGCCCTATTCGGTGCGTGACGGTGGCAGCCGGCTGTGCTTCGTGCGCGACCCCGACGGCTACCGGATCGAGCTCATCGAGCGGAGTTAGCGGGCATGGTCGACAACGCCACCATGGGCCGGATCCTCGAGCGCTTCGCACAGGGCGTGGCCGCCCATGATCGTGAGAACCCCGATCACAACAGCTGGGGCATCGGGATGGCTCACTTCGACATCGAGCGGCTGGGGCTCGAAGAGGGCGAGCAGATCCTGCCCGGCATCGTGATCCAGGTCGACGGCGGCGTGAGCGGGAACTTTCGCGTTCTCTGCGACGGCGAGCACGACACCGAAGAGGAGCAGGAGGAGGTCGAGATGGTCGACGCGGTGGCCTCTGAGGAGTTCGCCGAGCCGATCTACACCGACGCGCCGGCTCCGATCCGCCCCCCGCTCTAGTCGCTGCCGACCAGCGGCCGGGTCAGACGACGGGCGGCGCGATTCCCGCGCGCTCGGCCACCCGCTCGGCCAGCCAGGTGACCGTCGGCGCGCGCACGTCCCGGCGGGCCGCGGCCCGCAGCACGGCTCCGGCGATCGCATCCAGTTCCGGTTCGCGTCCGGCGGCGATATCGCGCCGCATGGAGGAGCCGAGCTCCGGGTGAGCTGACTCCAGCTCGGCCAGCGTCTGGTCGGCCGCCAGCTCGGCGCCCTCGGCCACCGCCACGGCGACGGTCTCGTTCACCGCGCCCTCGAGCGCGGAGCGCCAGCGCGGGTCCTTAAGGATGAACCCCAGCGCCCGGTCACTCGCGCTGGTGGTCAAAGCCAGCGCGTTGAGGCGGGCCAGCTTGGCCCACAGGACCTGGCTCTCGCTGGCGCCGGTGCGAACCTCGAGTCCCGCCTCACGCAGGATGCCGGCCAGGGTCGCGATCCGGTCCTCCTCGCCGGCCAGGTCGACGCGGGCGCCGGGACTGGTCTGAACGACCTCGGCCGGGGCGGGACGGTCGGCCTCGATCCGGATCACGCCGGCCACGACCGGTCCGGCCCCGAAGCGCTCGCGCAGGACCGCCATGTGCTCGACGCCGTTCAGGAGCGGGACGATCAGGCGGGGCGTGGTCCGGACGCGTTGCAGCACGCCGGCCAGGCCCGAGGCCTTGGTGGCCACCAGCAGCACATCGGTGGGCTCGCTCAGCTCGCTCACCGCCCGCGGTCGGGCGATGAAGTCGTCATCGAGCGCGCGGCTTTGGACCCAGAGGCCGCCGGTCGCGATCAGCTCCGCCGTCGTCTCGCGGGCGATCACGGTCACCTCGCGGCCCGAGCGAGCCAGCGCGCCGGCCACGAACCCGCCCACTCCTCCGGGCCCGGCTACGGCGATCTGGGTCATGGCGCCACAGGCTGCCACACGTCCCCGTTTGCCCGGCCGCTCGCCCTCTATGCTCGCGCCTCGGATGCCGCCGCTGACCGCCGACCGGGCTCGTGCCGGGACCTATTCGATCGTCGCCCGCGACCCGGACACGGGCGAGCTCGGCGTCGCGGTCCAGTCCCACTGGTTCAGCGTCGGCCCGATCGTCCCCTGGGCCAAGGCGGGGGTCGGAGCCATCGCCACCCAGGCCAACGTCGAGGTCGCCTACGGTCCCCGCGGGCTCGAGCTGCTCGAGCGCGGCGCGGATGCCGAGGCGGCGCTGGGCCAGCTGCTCGATGAGGATCCGCGGGCCGCGTCGCGACAGGTCGCGATCGTCGACGCCCGCGGCGGGGTGGCGGCCTACACCGGCGAGAGCTGCATGGCGTTTGCCGGTGACTGCCAGGCCCCCGGTGTCTCGTGCCAGGCCAACATCATGGCCGCGGCCAGTGTGTGGCCGGCCATGCTCGCCGCCTACGAGAAGCACCAGGGGTCGCTGACCGAGCGCCTGCTGGGCGCGCTCGATGCCGCCGAGCTCGAGGGCGGCGACATCCGCGGCCGCCAGTCGGCCGCGCTGCTCGTCGTGCCCGCGGCCGGTCAGCCGTGGGACACGGTGATCAGCCTGCGGGTCGAGGACCACCCCGACCCGCTCGACGAGCTCGCCCGGCTGGTGCGGCTGAACGAGGCCTACACGCTGGCCGGCCGCGGCGACGAGCTCGTGGCCGAGGGACGCCACGAGCAGGCGGCCACGCTCTACCTGGAGGCCTGCCGCCTCGCTCCCGAGTCCCA
>DASXHG010000313.1:0-9150 GCA_036488625.1 Solirubrobacteraceae bacterium
GTGGACGGGGTGAAGTCCGAGTACGACGACTATTTCGACGAGCTGCTTCCGCGGCTTGCGCCCGGGGCTGTGCTCGTCGTCGACAACGTGCTGATGGGAGGCTCGGTCGCCGAGGGCGACCCATCCCAGCGCGCTGCCACCGCGCGCGCCTTCAACGATCGGCTGCTCGGCCATCCCGAGCTCACCGGCACCGTAACCCCGGTCGGCGACGGGGTGCTGGTCGCCGTCAAGACAGGATCGCCGTCGTGAGCGCCGGATCTGAGATTCCGCCCGAGGAGATCTGCATGCCGTGCCGGGGCACCGGCCGGCTCACCTCTGGCCTGGGTGGAACACCGCACGAGGTCCAGTGCCCGTGGTGCCGGGGGACGGGCCGCCGTATCCCCGGGATCGACGCTCAGCAGGCGCCCGCCGAGGGCAGCCCACCCGCCACCGAGAACTGACACCGTGCTGAACCTGGTCACGGCCGGCGAGTCTCACGGCCCCGGTCTCACCTGCATCGTCGAGGGTCTGCCCGCCGGGCTCGTGCTCGACCAGGACGCCCTGAACCGCGACCTGGCCCGCCGTCAGCTCGGTCACGGCCGCGGCGGTCGCATGAAGATCGAACGCGACCGCGTCGAGGTGACGGGCGGCGTTCGCCACGGACGCACTCTCGGCGGCCCGATCGCCCTTCAGGTCGCCAACCGCGACTACGCCAACTGGGAAGAGCGAATGAACCCGTGGCCCGTGGCGGAGGCGACCGCTGAGGTCCACCTGCCTCGACCCGGGCACGCTGATCTGGCCGGGACCCAGAAGTACAAGCTGACCGACGTGCGTGACGTGCTCGAGCGCGCCAGCGCCCGCGAGACCGCGGCCCGCGTGGCCGGCGGGGCGGTGGCCAAGGGTTTCCTGTCCGCGCTCGGGGTGAGCGTCTTCTCGCACGTGCTGCAGATCACCGGTGTGCGCGCCCCGCGCCGCGATGACCTCGCGCCGGACGATTTCGTCGACGTTGACGAGTCCCCGGTGCGTTGCCTCGATCCCGAGGCGAGCCGGGCGATGGTGGCCGAGATCAACCGCTTGCGAAAGGCCAATGAGTCATTGGGCGGGATCTTCGAGGTCCGGGCCTTTGGCCTCGTGCCCGGGCTCGGTTCGCACGTCTCCTGGCGCGAGCGCCTGGACGGCGTGCTCGGCCAGGCGGTCCTCTCGATCCAATCGGTCAAGGCGGTCTCGATTGGGGACGGGCTCGAGGTCGCCGGGGTACCCGGGTCCGAGGCGCACGACGAGATCTTCTACGACGAGGACCGGGGTTTCTGGCGCGCCACCAACCATGCCGGCGGGCTCGAAGGCGGGATGACGACCGGCGATCCGCTCGTCGTCCGGGGAGCGATGAAACCGCTCCCGACGCTGACCAAGCCGCTGCGCTCGGTCGATATCGCCACCCACGAGGCCGGCGCTGCCCTGCGCGAGCGGACCGACTCGTGCACGGTGCCGGCCGGCGGCGTGGTCGGCGAGGCGATGGTGGCCTTCGTGCTCGCCGACGCCTACCGACGCAAGTTCGGCGGCGATCACATCGACGACGTGCGGGAGGCGCTCCGGGCCTACAAGGAGCGGATCGGGTGGCCACAGAGCTAACCGCGGCCGGCGCCCAGCAGCGCCGGGTGGTGGCCATCATCGGCTTCATGGGCGCGGGCAAGTCAACCGCGGCCGCTGGTGCCGCCCGCGCCCTGGGCACGGCGGCGGTGGATGTCGATGCGGTGATCGAGGCCCGGCTGGGCAAGCCGATCGAGCGCATCTTCGCCGAGGAGGGCGAGGCGGCCTTCCGCCGCGCCGAGGAGGCGGTGACCCTGGAGCTCCTGTCGGCACCGACGACGCGCGTCCTCGCCCTGGGTGGCGGCGCCGTCGCCTCGCCCGCGATCGCCGCCGCGCTGAGTGAGCACCTGGTGGTGTGGATCGACGTCGACGTCGAGACGGCGTGGACTCGCTGCTGGGGCAGCGGGCGTCCGCTGGCCACCGATCGGGCCCGGTTTGAGCAACTGCACACAGAGCGTGAGCCGCTGTATGACGAACTCGCGGACATCGTCGTGCCGCACGAGCGCTCACACCGTCTTGGCGAGGTCCTCGAAGCGGCCGAGAGCCTGGAGCCCGGCGTCCGTCTGCTGTGGGCGGCGAGCGCCTCCGGCGACTATCCGGCCTATATCGGCTCCGGGCTGCTCGCGGCCGATGCGTTCTGGCCGCCACTTGTCTCCGGCCGGCGTTTTCTGGTCACCGATGGACGCGTGGCGCGTTTCTACGGCGAGCGCTTGGCGCCGTTTGCCGGCCAGGTCATGATCATGCCCGGGGAGCAATCCAAGACGATCGCTCACGCCGAGATCGTCTGGTCAGAGCTGGCCCGGGCGGGAATGAACCGGGCCGATGTCGTGGTCGCCCTGGGCGGGGGCGTGGTCGGGGATCTCGCCGGTTTCTGCGCCGCCACCTATCAACGCGGGGTGCGCTACGTCCAGGTGCCGACCACGCTTGTGGCTCAGGTCGATTCCGCCTACGGCGGCAAGACCGGCGTCGATCTCGAGGAAGCCAAGAACTACGTGGGCGCCTATCACCAGCCTCAGGCCGTGATCGCCGACCCCGACGTCCTGGCCAGTCTGGAGCCCGAGGAGGTGGCCGCCGGCTACGCCGAGGTCGTCAAGACGGCGTTGATCGCCGGCGGGTCGCTGTGGGAGCTGGTCCGGGCCGGCACCGATCCGACCGATCCGCGCGTGATCGCCGCCTGCGCGCTGACCAAGCTCCGAATCGTGGCTCGCGACGAGCGCGACGGCGGGCTGCGCCAGGTCCTGAACCTCGGACACACCGTCGGGCACGCGATCGAGACCGTCACCGGGTACGCCACCTATCGCCACGGCGAGGCGGTCGGTCTCGGCCTGCTGGCGGCACTTCGCCTGTCCGGCCATGACGCTTTGCGCCAGGAGGTGGCCGATCTGCTCGCCTCCCGCCGGCTGCCGGTCGCGCTCGACGCGCAGGTCGATCCCGACGCCGTGGTCATGGCCACGGCGCGCGACAAGAAGCGCGTGGGGGAGGGGGCGGTGCCGTTCGTCCTGCTGGCCGAGCCGGGCCGGCCCCAGCCCGGGGCCACGATCACGCCCCGTGAGCTGATCGCCGCCGTGCGCGAACTGACAAGCTGAGCCGGTGGCGGCCCGGAACCGGATCGAGATCATGCACGGGGTCAATCTCGACCAGCTCGGTCGGCGTGACCCAGACCAGTACGGGACGTTGACCCTGACCGAGCTCGAGGTGCACATCTCCTCGGCGGCGGCCGAGCTCGGCCTCGAGACACGCTTCTTCGTCACCAACCACGAGGGCGAGTTCGTCGAGCATCTGCACCGGCTACGCGACCTCGCCGACGGGATAGTCCTCAACCCGGGAGCCTGGACTCACTACTCCTACGCGATCCGCGACGCCCTCGAATTGACCGGATTGCCGGCGGTTGAGGTCCACCTGTCCGATGTCGATTCACGCGAGCAGTGGCGCCGACACTCGGTTATCCGAGAGCTGTGCGTGGGGCGGGTGGCCGGTGAGGGCCCGGCCGGGTACCGGACGGCGCTCGAACTTCTCGGAACGGCCCTGTCCGCCGATGGCTGATCGGGCCGGCCGGCTACTGGAGCTGCTGCCAGCCGCCGAGGTCGACCTGCTGCTTATCACCGCGCTGGTCAACGTCCGCTACATGACCGGTTACACGGGGAGCAACGGGCTGGCCGTGGTCGGTCCCGACACTCGGACCTTCGTCACCGACTTTCGCTACCAGGAGCAGGCCGCGGCTGAAGTCGATCCGAGCTATGACCGTCGCCAGGAGACGGTGGAACTGACCGACGGGCTCGCGGAACTCCTCCCCGGCGGCACTGTCCGGCTCGGGTTTGACGACGCCCACGTCACCGTGCGCCAGCAGGCACGCCTGCGCGAGTTGCTGCCCGAGCGGATCGAACTGGTCCCCGCCGGAGGGGTGATCGAGCACCTGCGCGCGGCCAAGGACGCCGAGGAGGTGACGCGGATCCGGGCCGCCTGCGAGGCCGCCGACGCCGCCCTGCTGGCGCTCTTGGAGTCGGGGCTGGCGGGCAAGACCGAGCGTGAGCTGGCCCGGGCGCTCGTCGCCGCCATGTGGGACCGGGGCGCCCAGGGCGTCTCGTTTGATCCGATCGTGGCCGCGGGTCCGCACGGAGCGCTGCCTCATGCTCGGCCGCGAGACGTGGCGTTGCGCTCAGGCCAGCTGGTCGTGATCGACTGGGGCGCGGTGCTCGACGGTTACTGCTCGGACTGCACGCGCACATTTGCCGTGGGGGAGCCCGGCGATCATGCGCGCGAGGTCTATGACCTGGTCCTCACGGCTCAGCAGGCGGGACTGGCCGCCGTGCGCGCCGGGGCCGGCGCCCGGGCTGTGGACGCCACGGCCCGGGACGTGATCGAGGCCGCCGGACACGGCGCTCACTTCGGCCACAGCCTCGGGCACGGGGTCGGGTTGGAGGTTCATGAGGCCCCCCGGCTGTCAAAGCGCTCCGACGAGGAGCTGGTCAGCGGCAACGTCGTCACCGTCGAGCCAGGCGTCTATATCCCGGGCGAGCTCGGGGTGCGGATCGAGGATCTGGTCGTCGTCGCCGGCGCGGGATGCGAGGTCCTGACCGGTCTTGACAAGGGGCTGACCGTCGTCGACTGAGCCCTTCTAGACTCCTTTCGCGATGCTCAGCACCAATCAGTTCCGCAACGGAAACCACATCGACGTGGACGGGACGATCTTCAAGATCGTCGAGTTCCAGCACGTCAAGCCCGGCAAGGGCGGCGCCTTCGTCCGCACCAAGCTGCGCCGGGCCAGCGACGGCAACGTCATCGATCGCACCTTCCGGGCGGGGGAGAAGTTCCGCGCCGTGCGGACCGAGGTCCGGCGCATGCAGTACCTCTACAAGGACGGCACCGACGCCCACTTCATGGACACGGGGAGCTATGAGCAGCTCGCCATCCCCGAGACCACGCTCGCCGATCCTCTGCGGTTCATGAAGGAGTCCGACGAGGTCGAGCTCCTCTACATCGATGATCAGCCCGCCGACGTGCAGCTGCCGAGCGCGATTGACCTGGCCATCACCGAGACCGAGCCGGGCCTGCGGGGGGACACGGCCTCGGGCGGGGGGACAAAGCCAGCCGTGCTGGAGACGGGGGCGCCGGTCCAGGTGCCGCTGTTCGTCAACGTCGGGGACCGGGTACGCGTTGACACCCGCACCGGCGAGTACCTCTCCCGGGCCTAGCGTCGTGAGTCGAATTTCTGAGTCGGGGCGCTAGCGTCCGTGCGCCGCAGCGAGCAGCGTCGAGCGGCCGTCTGGGCGCTTTATCAGAGTGACCTGCTCGGCCGCGAGCTCGAGGACACCTTTCCCCGTGACACGCCGGCCTTCACCCGGTCGCTGGCCGAGCTCGTCCGCGCCCGGCAGCCTGAGCTCGATGAGCTGATCCGCACTCACGCAACGGGCTGGTCACTGGAGCGGATCGCACCGCTGGAGCGTTCGATCCTGCGCGTGGGGCTGGCCGAGATGCTGTACACCAACGAGCTGGCCGGCGAGCAGCCGATCCCCGCCGAGGGCGCCATCAACGAGGCGGTCGAGACGGCCAAGCGGTTCTGCGGAGCCGATGCGCCCTCGTTCGTGAACGGCATCCTCGGGGCGGTTCTCAGGGAGCGCGTGGCCGGCCCCTGAGGACGCCGGCGGCGCCGCGCCCCGACTCTAAGCTCAGCGTAGGAAGTTGGCCGGTCTGCCCGGCCCAGCAGGGAGAATGAGGACATGCGAGTGCTGGTGGTGGATGACGACCGCGGCTTGCGCGACGCCTTGCGCCGCGCCCTGACGATGTCCGGTTATGAGGTGCGGATGGCCGAGAACGGCTCTGACGCGTTGCGCGAGGCCGCCAGCGGGGTCCCCGACGCGATGGTGCTCGACATCGGCCTCCCCGACATCGACGGGCTCGAGGTCACGCGACAGTTGCGCCGGGAGGGAAACCGGGTGCCGGTGCTCATGCTGACCGCCCGCGCCGCGGTCTCTGACCGCATCGACGGGCTCGACGCCGGCGCCGATGACTACCTGGTCAAACCCTTCGATATCGATGAGCTCAAGGCTCGGCTGCGCGCGCTCATGCGCAGGGCTGGCGGCGAGAACGACGGCGACGGCGTCCTGTCCTTTGCCGAGCTGAAGCTCGACCCGGCTCGCCACGGCGTCAACGTATCCGGGACCTTCGTGGAGCTGACCCGGACCGAGTATCAGCTGCTCGAGCTGCTGATGCTCAACCCGCGCCGGGTTCTGCCGCACACGCTCATCTACGACCGCGTGTGGGGCTACGACTTCGGCCCGACCTCCAACGCGCTCCGGGTCTACGTCGGCTACCTGCGCCGCAAGCTCGAGGATTCCGGCTCGCGCCCGCTGATCCACACCGTCCGTGGCGTCGGCTACGCCCTGCGGGAGCCTGCCGAGTGAGCCTGCACGTGCGCATGGGACTGGCCGCGGGAGCGGCGGTGGCGATCGCGGTCATCGCCGTCGCCATCACTGCCTACGCCGGCACGCGGTCCCAGCTCCGCGGCCAGGTCGACTCCTCGTTGTCGAGCCTGACCGGCTCGCTGTTATCCGCGCGGGGGATACCGGCGTCGGGGCACCCGGGGCCCGGCCAGAGTCGGGCTCCCGTGCCGGCGCCGCCCAAGACCGGGGACGATGCATCCCGCACGGCTCCGCGGTCCGCACTCGGCTTCAACCGCACCGAGCTGGGCCGCGACCCCGACGACCGCGACGAGGGGCTGGGGCTCGACGACCGTGCCGGGCCGGCCTTCGGTGGCGCTCCTGGCACCCTGACGCTGGTCCGGCGAGACGGCACGATCTACGTCCCGCGCGGACAGAAGCAGGCCATTCCGCCCGACACCCGCGCCAAGGCGCTGGCACGGCGCGGGACGGGTCGTTACTTCAGCGACCGGGAGGTCGCCGGGACCGATATCCGGGTGCTGGCCACCGGCCTGGGCTGGCGTGGCGCGCTGCTCGTCGCCCTGCCCCTCCGGGACGTCAACCACGCGCTGGCCAGTCAGGCGCTGCTCCTCCTCCTGGTCGCCGCCGGGGGGATCCTGCTCGCCGGTCTGCTCGGTCTGCTCGTGACCCGCACGGCGTTGTCGCCGATCGTCCGCTTCACCGGCCAGGCCGAGCAGATCGCCGTCAACCCCGAGCGGCTGGAGCACCAGCGCCTGGTCGTCCACGGGCACGACGAGATCGCTCGTCTCGGTCAGACGTTCAACCGCACGCTCGATGCCCTCGAGAACTCGGTCGCCGCCCAGCGCAATCTCGTCGCCGACGCCTCGCATGAGCTCCGCACCCCGATTGCCACGATCCGCGCCAACCTGCAGCTGATGCGCGATGAGGAGCTCCTGTCCGCCGAGGACCGGGCGGCGCTTCGCGCGGACGTGATCGAGGAGTTGGACGAGCTCACCGCGCTGGTCGGCGACGTGGTCGAGCTCGCGCGGGGGGCCAAGCCCAGCACGGAGCCCGGGGATGTCCGCGTGGATGAGATCGTCTCCGCCGCGATCGAACGGACCCGTCGGCGGGCGCCGCAGCTGACGATTGCCTCCAGTCTGGAGCCCACGTTGGTGTCTGGCGAAGCCGATCGGATCGCCCGCGCGGTGGCCAACCTGCTCGACAACGCGGCCAAGTGGAGCCCGGCCGGGGGGCTGGTCGAGGTCGAGCTCGGCGACGGTGTCCTCACCGTGCGCGATCACGGACCGGGCTTTCACGAGGACGACCTGCCGTTCATCTTCGATCGCTTCCACCGCGCCCGCGACGCCCGCTCCAAGCCCGGCTCCGGTCTGGGTCTGGCCATCGTGCGCCAGGCCGCCGATGCCCACGGGGGGTTCGTGCAGGCCGTGAACGCCCCCGATGGAGGGGCGCTGATGCGGATCAGCTTTGGGCCGCCGCTCGAACTGGCGCGCGCGCCGGCCTCCGATACGCTCAGCGCGTCCTGAGTACCCGGACCTTGAACAGCCCGGCCAGGGAGGGCGTGCAGCTACACGCCGCACCGCGTAGACGGGGCAGCCCCAGGAGGTCCTCGATCGCCTGCAGGGTCGAGTAGTGATCGACCGGGATGCTGAGGCGAGCGCCGAGCTTGGCCCCGGGCCCGGCGACCACGGTGACGATGTGACCGCCGGCGGCCAGCCGGCAGCAGCCCTCATCGCTTGAGCCCTCATCCCAGGTCAAGATCAGGACGCCGCGCGGTCCGAGCGCGTGTAGCAGGGGCGGCACGAGGTGGGACAGGAAGCGGTCGCCCGTCGCCGTGGAGCAGTCGTGCATGTCGTGACACAGGTTGGGCGTGATCCAGACAAACCGGGGCAGCCCGGAACGCTCGTCGCCGGCCAGCTCGCGCAGCGGCACCACGTGCGTGCAGGCCGTCCGCCGATCGCCGTAGTACACGAACGGATCGTGCTTCTTGGCGTAGTCGCCGGCATCGGAGCCGAAGAAGCACGGGTGGGGGAGATCCTCCATGTAGGCCTTCCAGCTCACGCGGTGAGCGCTGAGCTGGGCCCCGAGACCGGTGCTCCGGAGGTTGCAGTCCGTGCAGTCGCTGTCGATACCGAAGGTGGAACCGCCGGTGAGGGCGAGGTAATTCGGGAGCGACGGATGCGCGACTGCGAACATCGCCCGCGCCAGCGCGTAGTGCCGCGCGAGGGCGTTTATGTACGGCGTGGAGGGTGACGAGATGACGCTGCTGAACTCCTCGTTCTCCATCACGATGACCGCCACGCGGGCGGGCGGACCGCCGGCCGTGCGCAGGACCGGAGACGGCGTTTGTTGCACGCGCCCGAAGCGCCGCGTCGATGCCCCGCAGGCCACTAAGGCGACCGCGACCAGCGCGACCCCGAGCCCCGCAATCAGCCGGCGGCGAGCACCGATCGGCATCAGTCCGGGGCGGCGACGGCGTCGCCGAGCAGGGCCGAGCCCGTGCCGACGGCGATCGCGCGCCCGTCGGCATCACTGAGCTCGCCGCCGACGACCGCCACCCGCCGGCCGGAGTGCACGAGACGCCCGCGGGCGTGCGCCACGCGCCCATCGCTGGCCAGTGGCCGCAGCAGGTTGATCTTCAGCTCGACCGGATGCAGCGCGTGCCCGACCGGCAGCATCGTGCGAGCGG
>DASXHG010000091.1:0-1533 GCA_036488625.1 Solirubrobacteraceae bacterium
AGTTCGCGCTCCCGGTCGCCCACACCTTTCCCCTCGATCAGGTGGCCGAGGCGCAGCGGGTGGGTGAGGCCGGGCATCCGCCGGGCAAGCTCGTGCTGCTGGTCTGAGCACGTGCCTGGTCCTGCGCTGGTGGCGCTCCGAATCGGCGACCAGCCGGAACGGTGGGCCTCCCTCGGCTTTGCCGTAGATCACCTTGGTCGGGTTGAGCTTGGAGGAGTGAGCATCGAACTGGGTGGTCCGGGAACCGGGATCACGGGTTGGACGCTCGCTGGTGCGCCCGGCAAGGACCCGATCGACGGTCTGCCGACCACCCTTGTAGAAAAAGCCGCCGCTGCGCCCGCTTTTTCTACAAGAGTCGAGGTCGAGCACCCAAATGGGGCGCTCGGCATTGACCACGTGGTGGTCGCCACCCCGGACTTCGACCGAACCGCTGCCGCTCTCGACGCTGCTGGTCTGACCCTCAAGCGCGTCCGCCAGGCCGGCGAGCGCCGCCAGGGCTTCCGCCGCCTCGGACCGGCGATCATGGAGATCGTGGAGGCACCGGAGGCGCGGGCGACGCACTTCTGGGGTCTGACCATCGTCGTGGCCGATCTCGGCGCCGCCCGCGCGCACATGAATGGACACCTGAGCGACGACCGACCGGCCGTCCAGCCCGGGCGCCGGATCGCCACGCTGGGGCGCGGGGCGGGGCTGTCGACCCGGGTGGCACTGATGGACCCTGAGTAGCCTCACATAGATGGCGTTTGATGTCTTCAGTCCGCGCACTCGCGAGTGGTTCGAAGGCGCGTTCGCCGCTCCGACTCCGGCCCAGACGCAGGCCTGGCCGGCGATCGCCTCCGGCGAGCACGTGCTCATCTCCGCGCCCACCGGCTCGGGCAAGACGCTGGCCGCATTCCTGTACGCGATCGACCGGCTCGCCAACGACCCCGACCGCCCGTCTGACCCCAAGCAGCGCTCGACGCAGCTCGTCTACGTCTCGCCGCTGAAGGCCCTGTCGTATGACATCGATCGCAACCTACGCACGCCGCTGCGGGGGATCGGGGCCGATCTCGAGGTCGCCGTGCGCACCGGCGACACTCCCCAGCGCGAGCGCCAACGGATGCTGCGCGAGCCGCCCGACATTCTCATCACCACGCCGGAGTCGCTGTATCTGATGCTGACCGGCCGCGCCCAGAGCATCTTCTCCGGCGCGCGCTGGGTGATCGTGGACGAGATACACGCCGTCGCGGCAACCAAGCGCGGCTCGCACCTCGCGCTCACGCTCGAGCGGCTCGAGGCGGCCGCCGGCCATCCCGTCCAGCGCATCGGCCTGTCGGCCACCCAGAACCCGCTCGAGGAGGTCGGCCGGTACATGGTCGGGCCCCGGCGCCAGTGCCGGATCGTCGACACCGGAGTACGCAAGGAACTCGACCTGCAGATCCACGTTCCGGTCGAGTCGATGGTCGAGCCCGACGACGGGGCGGGCGCGAATCGAGCCGAGCTGGATCCGCTGGCCGGCGGCACCGAGGCCACCCGGCGCTCCATCTGGCCGGC
>DASXHG010000118.1:0-5596 GCA_036488625.1 Solirubrobacteraceae bacterium
CTGATCGGCGGCGTATTTCTGCTCTACGGCCTGATCCTGCTCGCGCTCGGGCTGTTCGGCTCGCACGAGATCAAGAACAAGGCGGCGGGCGTCAACATCGACCTGTGGACGGGCATTGGCATGCTCGTGTTCGGTGCCCTGATGGTGTTCTGGGCGCTGTCCCGGCCGACGATGCCCGAGCCGCCCGAGAAGCGGGGCCAGGGCTCGGGTCGGATCCGCCGCGCCCCGGGCTGATCGGGTCGCGTCAGGCCAGCGTGGCGGTGACGCTGATCTCCACGCCGGCCAGCGCGCGGGAGATCGGGCAGTTCTTGCCTGCCGTCTCGGCGGCCTGAGCAAAGGCCGACTGATCGATCCCGGGCACCTTGCCGGTGACGGTCAGCTCGGAGCTGGTCACGGTCGGCGCTCCATCGCGCTGGTCCAGCGTGACCTTGGCTGTCACGTCGAGCTGCTCGGGGTCGTTACCGCTCTGGGAGAGCTCATTCGACAGGGCCATCGAAAAGCACGAGGAGTGGGCAGCCGCGATCAGCTCCTCGGGACTGGTGAGCCCGTTGGAGCGCTCGGTGCGCGAGGCCCAGGTGACCCCGAGGTCCTTCAGGGCACCGCTGGCCCCGTTTACCGTTCCCTTGCCCTTCGGAAGGTCGCCCTCCCAGACCGTGGTTGCCGACCTCTCAGCGATTGCCATAGCGGCATACCTCCGCGTTTGTCAGTGGTGTTCGATGACGCGGTCGATCAGGCCGTAGGCAACGGCCTCGTCGGCCTTGAAGAAACGGTCGCGCTCCATGTCGACGTGCACCTGCTCCTCGGTCTGCCCCGTGTGATGGGCGTAGATCTCGTCGGTGCGCTTGCGAATGTTGAGGATCTCGCGGGCGTGGATCTCGATGTCGGTTGACTGACCCTCGAAACCGGCCGACGGCTGGTGGATGAGGATCCGGCTGTTGGGAAGCGAGAAGCGCTTGCCCTTGGCCCCGCCGGTCAGCAGCAACGAGCCCATCGACATGGCGATGCCGACGCAGATCGTCTGGATCTGGGGCTTGATGAACTGCATCGTGTCGTAGATGGCCAGGCCCGAGTAGACCGAGCCGCCCGGGCAGTTGATGTAGATCGAGATGTCCTTGTCGGGGTCCGAGGACTCCAGGTGCAGCAGCTGGGCGACGATCAGGTTGGCGACCTGATCATCGATCGGCGAGCCGAGAAAGATGATCCGCTCGTTGAGGAGGCGGCTGTAGATGTCAAATTCGCGCTCGCCGCGGGCGGTGCGCTCGATGACCATGGGAACGAGAGGCATGCTCCAGACCCTAGAACATGCGCACAAGTAGCCGGTTGGATCCGCGTGCTCTCAGGGGATCAGGACGGCGGCGCCACTGAAGGCCCCCGCGCGCAGGTCGGCCAGCGCCTGCTCGGCCTGATCGAGCGGATACGTCGTGATCGTCGTCCGGACCGGCACCTGCGGCGCGAGGGCCAGGAATTCATGACCGTCGTCGCGGGTCAGGTTGGCCACCGAGCGGATGCTCCGCTCGTGCCACAGATCCTCGTACGGGAACGAGGGGATGTCGGACATATGGATCCCGGCACAGACGACGCTGCCGCCGGGCGCCAGAGCCTTCAGCGCCGCCGGCACCAGCGCGCCCGCGGACGCGAAGATGATGGCCGCATCGAGCTGCTCCGGTGGCCGCTCGTCACTGCCACCCGCCCACGTGGCGCCCAATGACCGAGCGAAGGACTGGTTGCGTTCATCCCCACCGCGGGTGAACGCGTACACCTCGCGCCCCTGGTGCACGGCGACCTGGCAGATCATGTGCGCCGACGAGCCAAACCCGTAGAGGCCGAGGCGCGGGGCGTCCCCGGTCATGCGCAAGGCCCGGTATCCGATCAGCCCCCCACAGAGCAGCGGAGCGACCTGTTCGTCGCTCATCTCCTCCGGAAGGTCAAGGCAAAAGCGCTCGTCGGCGACGGTCTGCTCGGCGTAGCCGCCGTCGATGTCGCGACCGGTGAAGCGCGCCGCCACGCACAGGTTCTCCTGGCCGCGACGGCAGTAGCGGCATTCCCCGTCGGTCCAGCCCAGCCAGGGCACCCCGACCCGCCGGCCGTCCTCGGTGTCGGCGACGATCTGATGGCCGAGGATCACCGGCAGTTTGGGGGCGTCGATTTCGCCGTCGCGCAGGTGCAGATCCGTTCGGCACACGGCGCAGGCCCGGATTCTCAGCAGCACCTGGCCCGGGCCGGGCTGCGGATCGGGCACCGAGTCCACGCGCAATGGCCGGCCGGGCTGATCGAGGAGAACGGCGCGCACGGGTAAATGATGCCTGACCGGGCCAGTGACCCGTTAGCTTTCTCTAGTCAAATGGTTCCGCTGAACGTCCCCAATGTCCTGACTGTCATCCGGATCCTCCTGGTTCCCGTGCTCGTCGTGGCCCTGCTGGCCAAGACCGGGAACGGCGATCTGCTGGCGGCGATCGTGTTCGCGGCCGCCTCAGTGACCGACGCCGTCGACGGTCATCTGGCCCGCTCACGGAACTCCGTGACGACCTTCGGAAAGCTGATGGACCCGATCGCCGACAAGCTCTTGATCGTGGCCGCACTCGTCTCGCTGGTGTCGCTGAACCGGCTCGAGGCGTGGGTGGCGATGGTCATCATCGCGCGCGAGTTCGCGGTCACGGTCCTGCGGGCCGCCGCCGGTCAGCAGGGCGTGATCATCTCGGCCAGTCCGTTCGGGAAGCTCAAGACGGTGGCGCAGGTGGCGATGGTCTTGAGCCTGATCGCCTTTGACGAGCGTCCCGTCTGGGTCACGGTCCTCATCTACGTGACGGTGATCATCACTGTCCTGTCCGGGCTCGACTACTTCTTCGGGTTGCGCCGCGGTACTCCCGAAGCCACCAAGACCGCGCCCGCGTCGGCGCAGCCCCCGACGATCGACCCCTGAGCGTCAGATAGCCGGCTCAGCGGTGCCGGGAAGACCCGCGGCGGGCTCGCCCGCGCGCCGTCACTCGCCCGCGCGCCGTCACTCGCCTTGCAGCCAGGCGCTGAGCCCGGTCTGCGCTGACGAGGGGGTGCCGCTGCGCAGCTCTTGACGGATCTCGCCGAGGGTGCCGAACCGCTCGGCGACCACGTTGTGCTGATGGATTGTCTCGAGGTTGACCTGCTGTGCGGAGACGAAGGTGGCGTCATCCAACTGCGGGAAGTGTTCGATCACTCCGCGCACCATCTCGCGCACGCAGTCTTCGACGAAGCGGGGGCGCCGGTGCGCCTTCTCGACCACGTGGGCCTCATCGGAGCGCTTCATCAGCTCGTAGATCTCTGAGGACATCGAGTGCTCGACGATCTCCAGC
Organism: Solirubrobacteraceae bacterium; assembly: GCA_036488625.1. Lineage (GTDB taxonomy): Bacteria > Actinomycetota > Thermoleophilia > Solirubrobacterales > Solirubrobacteraceae > Palsa-465. Next base: position 3,327 of record DASXHG010000118.1, read on the forward strand.
AGCGTGGCCGCGTCGATCTCCTCGTCGCAGTCCTCCGAGCAACCGACATAGAGCGTCCCCAGGCCGCGCTGGTTGTGCGTGGCCACGGGGACGGCCTCGAGGATCCGCTCGATCTCGTCGGCGCTGAACCCGTCCTGGTCGAGACGCTCGCGGGCCGAGGCGGCGATCAGCTCCTGAGCGCAGGGGCAGGCCGTTATGCCCTGGGCGGTCACACCGACCAGACGCCGCGTGCCGCGCTCGCTGGCCACCGCGCCGCCGTGCAGCGTGTAGAGCTCCTGCGTGATCACGCCCGACACCGGGGCCGGCTTGTGCTCGGGGAAGCGGGCCTCGACCGTGACCTCGGCCCGGCGGGCTCCCTGGCGCTCACGAACGAGTTCGGCGATGCGCTGCGCGAGTGTCTCCGCCTTGAATGTGGCGCCGCCCAGCACCACCTCGCCGATGGCCTCGTTGACGACCTCCTCGAAGCGCGACATGTGCGCGCCCTTCTGGTTGGGTCCGAGCTCGATCACGCACTCGAACCGGGCCGAGAAGAGCTCGTGCCCGTCGGCGGGATCAGACAGCTTTCCGACCGGAGTGCCGCCGTTGCGGCGCAGCCGGATGACCTTCTCCACCCCGGTGACGCCGACTCGCGACAGGCTCAGGGGGAGGGCCGGCGTTCCGGCCTGGACGTCGACAAGCGCGCTAGCTGAAGGGTTGGTGTCAGTCATCTCGCTCTGCTTTGGTTTGCGCGTCCCGGCTCGTCGAGGGGCCGGCACATGTACAGATTAGAGCGGCGACGACCCGTCCCCGGTTCACACCGTTTCGCTACCGCGCCAGATTGTGGTATCAATCCGGCGGGTCGTAACAGGAGTCACGAGGGAGGGCTTCCGACGTTTTGGGAGGTCTCAGGAATCCGTAGAGGAGGAGCTCAGGGGCTGTGAGCGTTGACGAGATCGTTCTGTTGAGCGACGAGACGCCGATCGCAGAGACGGATGGGCTGCGAGGGCTGATCGCCGAGGGGCAGGAGCGGGGATTCCTCACCTTTGCCCAGATCGAGGCCTGCCTGGAAGAGGTCGAGGTCACGAAGGAGCAGGTACAGGAGCTTCACTCCTACCTGGACGAGCACGGCATCGACGTCGTTGAATCCGACGGCCGCCTGGCCCGCTCAGAGGGCGGCAGTATCGAGGCCGGCGCGCAGCGCGCGGCCGCGCCCGACCCGGAGCCACGCAAGAAGGTCGAGGTCGATCTGACCGTCGAGCCAAGCCTCGACTCGTTGCGGCTCTATCTGCGTTCGATCGGGCGGGTGAACCTGCTCACCGCCGAGCAGGAAGTCCTGCTGGCCCGTCGCATTGAGCGCGGGGACATGCTGGCCAAGCAGCAGATGATCGAGGCCAACCTGCGCCTGGTCGTCTCCATCGCCAAGTCCTATCTCGGTCGCGGACTGACCTTCCTGGACCTGATCCAGGAGGGGTCGATGGGTCTGATCCGCGCAGTCGAGAAGTTCGACTACCGCCGCGGTTACAAGTTCTCCACCTACGCGACGTGGTGGATCCGCCAGGCGGTCACGCGCGCGATCGCCGACAAGGGCCGCACGATCCGCATTCCGGTCCACATGGTCGAGAAGCTCAACAAGGTCGTTCACGTCGAGCGCCAGCTCGTCCAGACCCTGGGCCGCGAGCCGACCCCGCACGAGATCGCCGCCGAGCTCGAGATCACCGTGCGCGACGTCCGCGACATCCTGCGCATGGCCCAGCAGCCCATCTCCTTGGAGAAGCCGATCGGTGAAGAGGATGACTCGGCGCTCGGTGACTTCGTCGAGGATCAGACCGCTGAGTCGCCGTTTGAGCAGGCCTCCGAGCATCTGCGGCGCGAGAACCTGCGCCGCGCGCTGGCCGCGCTGCCCTCGCGCGAGCGCGAGGTGATCGAGATGCGCTTCGGTCTCACCGGCGAGCGGCCGTTCACGCTCGAGGAGGTCGGGCGCGCCTTCAACGTCACACGCGAGCGGATCCGCCAGATCGAGAATCACACGCTGAAGAAGCTCGAGGCGCTGCCCGAGGCGCAGCGTCTGCGCGACGCCTCGTAGTCACTTTGTAACGGACTTTGTAACAGCCGCCGGGCCGACCTTTACGGTCGGTCCCATGGCTACCAAAAGAGACCCGCGCGGGCAAGGCGATCTGGGCGAACGCTCAGCGATGCTGTGGTTCGGGGAGCGCGGGGCCGGGGTGTTTGTCCCGGTTTTTCACAGCCCGGACTTCGACCTGATCACGGACTGGGGAGACGGGACTCCCGCA
>DASXHG010000146.1:0-1849 GCA_036488625.1 Solirubrobacteraceae bacterium
CACCACGTTGGCGCCGATCACGCTGTACTCGCGCAGGTGCGCGCCCGCCTCGATCTTCGCGTACTCGCCGACGCAGACCGGCCCGGTGAGCACCGCGTCCGGGTCGACCTCGGCCCCCTCCGCCACCCACACCCCCGGCGATAGCTCGAACCCGGCGATGTCGACCTCGACCTTGCGGTTGAGCACGTCGGCCTGGGCCTTGAGGTAGGACTCGAGCGTGCCGACGTCCTCCCAGTAGCGGTCGGACACGTAGCCGAAGATCGGCGCGCCGCGCTGCAGCAGCTTGGGGAACACGTCATGGGACCAGTCCACCGACTCCTTCGCCGACACCTCGGCGAGCACCTCGGGCTCCATGATGTAGACGCCGGTGTTCACCGTGTCGGAGAAGACCTGCCCCCAGGTCGGCTTCTCGAGGAAGCGCTGGATCCGCCCGTCCTCGTCGGCGATGACGATGCCGAACTCAAGGGGGTCGGGGACCCGGGTCAGCCCGACCGTGACGAGCGCGCCGTTCTCACGGTGGAACCTGACCATCTCGCTGAGGTCCATGTCGGTCAGCGCGTCACCGGAGATGACGAGGAACGCGTCGTCCCGCAGTTCATCTTCCGCGTTCTTCACCGAGCCCGCGGTGCCGAGCGGCGTCTCCTCGGTGGCATAGCGCAACGACATGCCGACGTCCTCGCCGTCGCCGAAGTAATTCCGCACCATCGCCGCGAGGAACTGGACGGTGACTACGGTCTCCTCGAACCCGTGCTTCTTGAGCAGCCGCAGTACGTGCTCCATGATCGGCCGGTTCACCACCGGCAGCAGCGGCTTGGGCTGGTTAGCGGTCATGGGGCGGAGCCTGGTGCCCTCACCGCCTGCCATCACGACGGCCTTCACGACGGATGCGCTCCTTTCACCAGATCCCTGATTTGGGTGAGGTAGAGCAGCGCCGCCCACCAGTAGAGGGCGACGCCCCAGACGGCGAACGCCCAGCCGATTATCCGCACGACCTCGGACACGTCCCCACTGTGGGCGCCGAGGAACAACAGGGGAAACGCGTACATCAGGCACAAGGTTGCAGCTTTACCGACAAAACTCACCTGCAGCGCGCCGTATTCGGTGCGGTGCCGCAGCACGAGCAGCGCGATCGCCACGCACACCTCGCGGGCCGCGAGCGCGCCGAACAGCCACCACGGGATGATCCCGCGCACGCCCAGCGCGATGATCGTGACCGCGATGTAAAGCCGGTCCGCCGCCGGGTCGAGCAGCTGGCCGAGCCTGCTCGTCTGGTTGAGCATCCGCGCGAGCTTCCCGTCGAGCCAGTCGCTGATCCCGGCGAACCCGAGCAACCCGGCGGCGATGATGTCGGTCGTGGCCGTACGCGGCCCGATGACCAGCCACAAGAACACGGGAACGCCGGCCAGCCGGGCGGCACTGAGCACGTTCGGCCAGGTAACAATCCGGTCTCCCACGGTGTGATCGTAATTGAACCGTGTCTGCTGCCCGGCTTCGGGTGGCTCGCTCAAGGCATCCCGCCGTAGAGAGTTTTCCTGGTGGACCGAGTGCGGTTTCCCCTTCTGTGCGATCTATTCACCTCTAACGCAGAAAACGTGGAACGGCCGTGCCCGCGCGGGCATTCAGGGCCGATATCTAACCGTCAGTAAGTATAGGAAAACTTAAGGTCATTTCGAACGACTTGCAGTGTTTCCCCGCTCGCTCTGCTGGCCCCGCTCGCCGCCGCGCGCCCGAGGCCCCTGTTTCTTCCCTCGTCGGTCAGTCGCTCGTACTGTGCTTCCCCCGCTCGCCGCCGCGCGCCCTGAGGGCGGCCTGTGCTCCCTCGTCGCTCAGTCGCTCGTTCCTCGCTCCC
>DASXHG010000162.1:0-1707 GCA_036488625.1 Solirubrobacteraceae bacterium
CGCTCGATCGCCGGCCACCAGCCACCATCGCCGAAGCGCGCCAACGCCCAGCCGGTGTCGACTCGGACCTCGTCCCGGATCTTGCGCATCGCTCCGGTCGCGTCGGGAGCCATCTTCTTGACTTCGAGCTCGATCGGACGCGAACGCAGATGGCGGCCGGCGAGCTCCACCAGCCTGGGTTCCGGGGGCGCGCCAAAGCGCGGGGCGGTGCAGACCGAGCACCGGCCGCAGTCGCGGGCCTCGGGGTCATCGAGCTCCTCCTGCAGCGCTCGCATGAGACACCGGCCGTCGGTTCCGAAGGCGGCCATCGCCGCCTGCTCGGAACGGCGCAGTGCCGTCACCTGCGCGTAGCGATCGGCGTCATAGCTCCAATCGGCCCCGGGCCTCAGACACCAGCGAGAGCCATCGCGCCCGACCGCCCCCTCGACGTCGAGAATCTTGAGCATCGCCTCGAGCCGACCCAGGCCGAGGTTCACGCACGCCATCAACTCGCGGGTGGTGCGTCCGGACTCCCCGGCGCTCTCCAATTCGGCCAGCACCGACATCACCCGTTCGCGATCCGGGAAGGCCTGCTCAATGAAGAAATCCTGGATTCGCCGATCCTCCTCGCCTCGCAGCAGCACGACATCGGCGTGCTCGACGCCGCGGCCGGCGCGACCGATCTGCTGGTAGTAGGAGATGACCGAGCCCGGGGCCTGGTAGTGGACGACGAAGCTCAGATCGGCCTTGTCGTAGCCCATGCCCAGTGCGCTGGTGGCCACGACCGCCTTGACTTCGTTGCGCCGGAGCCGATCCTCGATGCCGATCCGATCCTCGCTTTCCTGGTCCCCGCTGTAGGCCTGGGCCGAGATTCCGTTGGCGTCCAGGAAGCCCGCGACCTGTTCGGTGTCGCGCTTGGTGAGCGTGTAGACGATGCCTGAGCCGGGCAGCGCGGGCAGGTGCTCGACCAGCCAGGCCAGCCGCTCGGCCGGACGGGGAAGGGTGACGACCTCGAGGCGCAGGCTGGCGCGAGCGAGCGGACCCCGATAGGACCGCAACCGCCGACCGTCGGAGGCGCCGAGCTGCTCGACGACATCGGCCACGACACGGTCGTTGGCGGTGGCCGTGGTGCCGAGTACAGCCACCCCGGCCGGCAGGCGGTCGAGCATGTCACGCACCCGCCGGTAGTCGGGGCGGAAGTCGTGGCCCCAGTCCGATATGCAGTGCGCCTCATCGATCACCAGCAGACCCACGGAGGCGGCGAACAGCGGCAGCATCTGCTCGCGAAAGCGCACGTTGTTCAGGCGCTCGGGACTGATCAGGAGCAGGTCGATCGTGCCCGCCGCGAGCTGGTCGCGGACGCTGTCCCATTCCTCGCGGTTGGTGCTGTTGACCGTGTGGGCCCGCAGGCCGAGCCGCTCGGCGGCGGCGATCTGGTTGCGCATCAACGCCAACAGAGGACTGACGATCAGCGTCGGGCCCGCGCCCGCCTCGCGTAGCAGCGCGGTGGCCACGAAGTACACCGCCGACTTGCCCCAGCCGGTGCGTTGGACGCACAGCACCCGCGCTCGGTCGACGACAACGTCACGGATTGCCTCGAACTGGCCGTCGCGAAAGCCCGAGTCGGGGTCGCCGGTCAACGCGCGCAGCCGCTGAAGGGCGTCGGCGGTAAAGGCGTCCAAGGCGGCGGCAGGCACGGATCCATCGTGGCACGCGGGGCGGAGGGCG
>DASXHG010000166.1:0-1597 GCA_036488625.1 Solirubrobacteraceae bacterium
CTCAACGGCAGCCCCCTCGCCCGCGCCTACCGAGACGTCAAAGCCGGCGCCTTCATGCACCCGCTCGGCGCCAACCGCGCGTATGACCACCTCGCCCGCGTCGCCCTCGCCGAAGAAACCGCCCTCCACTAACGATGACGCTCACAACCCCAACCCACCCCACGCCAGACCCCGACGCTCACCCGTTCCGCGACGCGCGCGCCTGTCCGTCCCGAGGCTCGCTCACTTGGTTGCGCATCCGGCGAGCCACCCACACACCCTCCGCAGCGCGGCTCCCTGGGAGCCAAGCTGACGCGAACCAAAGCCAGCCTTCCACGGAATCACGGCGTGGCCGCGTGCTCGCTCTGCTGTGCCTGATCTACTTCTTGGTGATCCTCGACGCGGCGATCGTGCGCCTCGCGCTTCCGTCGATCCACCTCGCGCTGGGACTGTCGCCCGCCTCCCAAACCTGGGTTGCGAACGCGTACATGCTGTCTTTCGGGACGCTGCTCTTGCTCGGCGGTCGGTTGGCGGATCTCCTGGGCCGCAAGCGGATGCTTCTCGTCGGCATCGGGGTATTCACACTCGCTTCTTTGGCCTGCGGGCTGGCGTCCTCGGGCGCGGTGCTGATCGCTGCGCGTGCGGTGCAGGGACTCGGCGCCGCCGCGATGACCCCGGCCGCCTTGTCAATCCTGATGCGCACCTTCCCGGAGGGCGCCGAGCGCAACCGGGCGATCGGCGCGTGGGGCGCGACCGGCGGAATCGCCGCGACCGCTGCTTGGATCGTCGGCGGCCCCCTGATCGATGGCCCTGGCTGGCAATGGGTGTTCTGGATCAACGTTCCCGTCGGGGTCGCGATCGCCGCCCTGGCTGCCGGCCTGTTGCCCGAGAGTCGCGACACGAGCGCGACGCGCAACTTCGACATTGCCGGCGTGGTGTCGGTGACCGCCGCTCTGGTCGCTCTCGTGTACGGGCTTGTCGAGGCGCCCACGGCCGGCTGGGCGTCCGCTCAGACGGTGGTGCTGTTCGCGCTGTCGCTCGCACTGTTTGGCACCTTCGCGGCGATCGAGCGGCGAACGAAAGCGCCGCTCGTGCCGCGCCGGATCGCCCGCTCCAGGACACTGCTCGCGGCTAACCTCGGATTGGGTCTGACCGCGGCCTCGATCTACGGGATGGCGTTCATCATCTCGCTCTACGGCCAGGAGGTGCTGGGCTATTCGGCGCTGAAGTTTGGCGTCGCCGCGGTGGTATTGCCTATCGGCGTGGCGCTTGGGGCAGGGATCGGGCAAGCGCTCGTGACCCGGCGTGGTACGCGTGCGGTCTCAGCCGTCGGGATCGCCGGACTGGCGGTCGGCTTCGTGCTCCTCGCCCGGCTTCCCGTCCACGGCAGCTACACGGCCGACCTCCTTCCCGGCTTCGTGCTGTTCGGTGTCCCGCTCGGTCTCGCGTTCACGGCCTACTCGGTCGCGACGCTGGCCGGGGTCGCCAGCCGCGACGCGGGATTGGCATCGGGACTGAACAACACTTTCGAGCAGGTCGGTGGGACGATCGGCACCGCGCTGATGGCGACGATCGCCACCGCGCGGACCGGGAGCCTTCTCCATGCCGGCGCCGGGCA
>DASXHG010000186.1:0-1861 GCA_036488625.1 Solirubrobacteraceae bacterium
TCGGCCACGTGGGGCGCCGGTGAGAGGACCTGGGGGATGACGTCACCGGCGCGCAGGACGATCACCTCCTCGCCTTCGCGGATGTCCTTGCGGGCGAGGTCCTCCTCGTTGTGCAGCGTGGCCAGCTTGATCGTCACTCCCGCCACGCGCACGGGCTCGAGCACGGCGTACGGATGCAGGTCACCGAACTTGCCGGGGTTCCAGCGGACCGCCTCGAGCTTGGTTACGGCCGTGGTGGGCGGGAACTTCCACGCGATCGCCCATCGCGGGTCGCGACCGACCACCCCCAGGCGACGCTGGAGCTCGAACTGATTGACCTTGACCACGACGCCGTCGATCTCGAACTCGAGCGAGCCCCGGCGCTCCTCCCAGGACTGACATTGAGCCACCACCTCGTCCTCGGTCAAGAGCTTCTTGATGTCGGGATGCACCGGGAAGCGGTGGGCCCGGAGCCACTCGAGCGCCTCCCAGTGCGACGACAAGGACAGACCCTCGGTCACTCCGATCTGGTAGCACCACAGCGATAGGGGGCGGTCGGCGGCCAGCTTGGGATCGAGCTGCCGGATCGTGCCCGCGGCCGAGTTGCGCGGGTTCATGAACGTCGACAGGCCGGCCTCGGCGCGCCGCTCGTTCAGGGCCGCGAAGTCCGGCAGCGACATGTAGACCTCGCCCCGCACCTCGAGCAGCGGCGGCGGCGACTCCATGTCCAGGCGCAGGGGGATCGATCCGATCGTGCGCAGGTTGTGGGTCACGTCCTCCCCCACCTCCCCGTTGCCCCGCGTGGCCCCGCGTTCGAATACGCCATTGCGGTACAGCAGCGAGATGGCCAGGCCATCGATCTTCGGCTCGGCCACGAACTCGAACTCGGGGGACTCGATCCCCTCGCGGGCCAGGTGGTTGCGCATCCGCTGGACCCAGGCCCGGAGCTCCTCGGCCGAGCGCGCGTTGGCCAGCGAGAGCATCGGCTCGGGGTGGCGCACCTTGACCAGGTCGCTGACCGGCTCGCCGCCCACGCGCTGGGTGGGGGAGTCAGGCGTGAGCAACTCGGGGTGCTCGGCCTCGATCCCGCGCAGCTCGTCCAGCAGCGCGTCGTAGGCGTCGTCACCGATCTCCGGATCGTCGAGCACGTAATAGCGGTAACCGTGGTGCTCGAGCTGCTCGCGGAGCTGGGTCGCGCGCTCGGCGGGGTCGACCCCGACCGACGGCGACGAGGCAGACCGGTTGTCGGGCGGGCTCACTCGACCACCTCATCGGCGGCGGGGGCGATCAGACGGGCAAGGTCATGGCGCGCCAGCGCGTCCAGGCCACCGCGGTCGGTGAGGTCGAAGTGGATCGGGGTGACGGCGATCTGGCCTGCCGCCACGGCGGCCAGATCGGTCCCGGTCTCGTTGCGTTCAAAGCTCGCGTCGCCGTAGATGCGGTAGAGCTTGCGGCCCTCGCCCCCCTCGTCGACCAGCGCCAGCTCATCCCTGTATATCCGCTTGCCCAGGCGGGCCACCGCCACCCCGTCGGGATGACCGCCCGGGACGTTGATGTTGAGCAGCGTTCCTTCCGGCAGTGGCACTGACTCAAGCTCGGCGACCAGCCGCGCCGTGAAGTCGGCCGCGACTGTGAAGTCGAATCCGGAGCCGGCCCGGAAGTCGAGCTCGAGCGAGCGTGACTGCTGCGAGACGGCGATGCCGGGAAGGCCGAGGACGATCGCCTCGAGCGCCGCGGCCACCGTACCGGAGTAGCTGATGTCGTCGCCCAGATTGGAACCGTGGTTGATGCCCGAGACGACCACATCGGCCTCGAAGCCCTCGATCAACCCGAGATTGGCCAGGCGCACGCAGTCGACCGGCGTGCCGTCGGTGGCGAAGCC
>DASXHG010000207.1:0-11492 GCA_036488625.1 Solirubrobacteraceae bacterium
GTGCCGATCCCGCAGTACAGGTCGTAGACGCGCTCAAAGCCACGCGGCGCGGCGTAGTCGATGGCCAGCTCGTAGAGCTGCTCGGCCATCTCGGTGTTGGTCTGAAAGAAGGCTTCGGACGAGATGCTGAAGCGGAGACCGTTGAGCTCTTCATCAAAGCGCTCGGTCCCGGCCAGCAGCTCGGTCTCGCCGCCCTGGGTCGTCTCCCCCAGGCGGTCCTGCCGCGTCCACAGCACCCCATCCAGGCCGGCCGTCGCCGCGACCAGGGAGTCGCGATCGAGCCGTCCCGGGGCGGTGACCAGGCGCGCCTGGATGGCGCCCGTCCGGCGCCCTTCGCGCACGACCAGGTTGCGCAAAAAGCCCTCGCCACTCTTGCGGTCGTAGGCGGGCAGACCCTCGCGGCGGCACCAGGTGACGATCCGCTCGCGGGCCTCATTGGCCGGCTCGGAGGCCAGCCGGCAGTCGGTCATGGGGACGATCTCGTCCCAGCGGCCGGGGGCGTGAAAGCCGCAGACCAGCACGCCGTCCGGGCCGGTGCCGAACGAGTACTCGAGCTTGTTGCGGTAGCGCCATGGAGCCACGGCGGGCACGATGTCCTCGAGCTCGAAGCCGTCGAGCTTGCCGATCCGCCGCAGCGCATCGTCGACCTGCTCGTACTTGACCTGCAGCTGGCGCTCGTACGGCAGCACCTGCCAGGGCACCCCGGGATGGTCGGCCAGCGGCGGGACGCGATCGGGAGACGGCTCCAGGATCTCGATCGCCCGGGCCTCGGCGTAGGCGCGCTTGCGCTTGCCGATCACCGCCCGCACGCGATCGCCGGGAACGGCTCCGGACACGAACACGACGTAACCCTCGAGGCGGGCCACGCCGGCCCCGCCGAAGGCCAGACTGTCGATCGTCAGCTCAAGCTCGTCGCCGCGCTGCGGGCGGGCGGGCTTGGTTTCCGGGCCGTTCACCCGGACTAGGAAAGCAGCCGGGCGGCCACCGATGGCCGCCCGGTGCGAAAGCGTTGCTTAGCCGATCGCCTTTTCGAGCCGATCGACGACCGACTTGCGGTCGGCGTTGTTGCGCTCGTAAGTGAGGACCTTGCGCAGCTCGGGCTTGGTCAGATCGCCCAGGCGGCTCTGGATCTGGTTCGCGTTCAGGTCGTCGTAGCCGAGGATCGGGAACGACGGGCCGACGCCCACGGTGCGGCGGGCGCGATCTCCGGCCCGGACCAGGCGGTCGACCGAATCGACCTTGCGGGCCCGCTTGGTGGCCTGCTCGATCTGGACGCGTCCCTTGCCGGCCAGCTGTTCGAGGTTGGAAACCAGGTCGTCGCGCTCGGCGCGCCCACGGCGGACCAGCTCGCTGACCAGGTCATTGGCATCCTTGCGGGTCACGCGACCCCGGGAGGCCGCCTCGTCCAACGTCTCCTGAACGCGGTCGCGCGTGAGCATGAGCACGTCGCGCGGATTGACCAGGCCGCGGGCCAGCTGCTCGGCGACCGTGCCGGCGTTCTGCGCGCCGCCGCTGGCCTTGCGCGTCCGGGTGGCTCCGCGCTTGGCGCTGGTGCCGGCCGACTTGGCGCCCGACCGGGCGGCGGTCGCCGCGCCCTTGGCGCCCGACTTGGCCGACTTGGCGGTCCCGGCGGCGGCGCGACCGGCCGTCTTGGCGGTGCTCTTGGCGGCGCGACCGGTGGTCTTGGCCGAGCGGCTGGTGCTGGCTGCACCCGAGGCGGCGGAGCGCCCCGTCTTGGTCGCCCCGGACTTGGCCTGGGTCGAGGTCCGAGACGCGGCCTTACGCGTGCTCGTCCCCGTGGCCTTGGCGCCGCTCTTGGCGGCAGCCGTCGTGCGCTTGGCAGCGGGCTTGGACGACGAAGACTTTGAGGTGGATGAGGATGAGCGTTTCGCGGCGGGCATCTTTGGCTCCTATTGTCGTGACGCTGCTGTGGCGAGCCTATCCGAACCAGTCGGGGCAAGGCGTCGCCGCAAAGTGCGGTGCGGCGGGGGATCTCTCTGCATTGCTCATTCCCCAGTTCTCTGGTTCACGAACGTGCTCTGATGAGATGGCTCTCAGCCACCGCCGACCAGCAGCTCGAGCAACGCCTTCTGAGCGTGGCGCCGGTTCTCGGCCTGATCCCAGATCCGCTGACGTTCCCCGTACAGAACCGACGCGGTGATCTCCTCCCCGGGATGAGCGGGAAGGCAGTGCAAGGCGATCGCCCGCGGCGCCGCCTGGTCCATCAGCTCATCATCGATGCGGTACGCGGCCAGCGCCTGGCGGCGCGCGGCCGCCGTGGCTGGGTCATCGCTCATGCTCACCCACACGTCGGTGTAGACGGCATCCGCGCCGGCGACCGCCTCGCGCGGGTCGCTGGTCAGCATCGCCTCGGCGACGGGCTCGAGCTGGTAGCCGTCGGGCGCGGCGATCCGCACGTTGACGCCGGCCAGGGCGCCGAGGATGGCCAGTGACCGAGCGACGTTGTTGCCGTCGCCGACGTAGGCGAGGGTGAGGCCGTCGAGCGTGCCAAAGGTCTCCTGCAGGGTGAGCAGGTCAGCCAGCGCCTGGCAGGGATGGTGCTCGGCGGTGAGCATGTTGATTACGGGGACCGAGGCGTGCTCGGCAAGTTCGGTGACGAGCTCGTGGGGGCCGGTTCGCAGGCCGACCGCGGCGGCGTGACGCGACAGCACGTAGGCGGTGTCGCGCACCGACTCCCCGCGGCTGAGCTGCAGCTCGCCGCGACTGAGGACCATCGGATGGCCGCCGAGCTCGAACACACCGGCCTCGAACGAAACCCGAGTCCGGGTCGACGCGGCCTCAAAGATGAGGGCCACCGTGCGGCCGTCGAGTGGGCGCGCGGACAGCGGCGCGTTCTTCAGCGCGGCGGCCCGCTCCAGCAGCGCGGCCAGCTCGCTGCGGCTGAGTTCGGCTCCGGTGAGGAAATGGCGTGGCAAGCGCGGGAGTGTACGTTCATCGAACATGCTGAGACTGCGTGTCCTGAGCTGGAACCTGGGACCCGAGAACGCCCGGTGGCAGGACCTGGCCGCCGTCCTGTCGGGCTGGGACTGGGACGTGGCCGCACTTCGCGGCCTGCCCCCGCGCTGGCCGCTTCCGCTGAGCAAGTCCCTGGACGCCGAGTTCCGCTACGCCCCCGCCGACCGTGAGGACGCGTCGTGGTTGCGACGCCTGGTGAGCGGGGGTCCGGTGCCGCTCGTCCGCTCGCCCGCCGGTCCGGTCGACGCGATCATGGCCCGGCGCGACCGGATCGTCTCCGAGTGGCCCGCCGATGACCGCCGCCTGCGGCAGGCCGGCGTACACGTGGCTCGCTTGGCCTGCGGGATCTGGGTGGGCAACCGGCAGGGCACCGGCGACGACCTCGTCGGTGAGCTGGCCGCGGCCATCGGCTCCGAGGCCCTGGCTCTGGCCGGACCCCGGGGCGCCACCGGTATCGACGCACTGGTGGGGCTGGCTGGGGCCGAGTCCCCGACCGAGTCGCCGGGGTTGTCACTGATCGAAGTGGCCAGCGGCGGCGAGGACGTGATCAGCGCCACCCCCGATCTCATCCCGGTGACCGACGCGGAGGTCCTGGCCGGTGGAGCGGTGCGCGGCAATCCGCCGCTGGCGGTCACGCTCGAGCACCGCGTCCAGGACAAGCCGGGCCGGCCGGGGGACGGCAAGCCCGACCGGGTGGCCCAGTGACGAATCCTCAGCCCCGGGCGGAACGCAGACCGAACCCGCGCAGCATCAACAGCGCCTTGCCACCGAGCGTGCCCCGGGCCGGCAGCACGCCGAGCTGAATGGCCGCGTCGTAGACGTCGTAGAAACCGCGGACGCGAAGCAGGCGGTCGCGCTGTCGCTCGCAGTAGAACACGCAGTGCACGACGACGAACCGGTTGGTGGCCGGCAGGCCATCCAGCGGCTGGCGGTGGGTGCCCAGCAGCTTGCACGGGGCGGCGATGAACTCCTCATTGAAGAGCCGGGCTCCGGTCCGCTCCAGGCGAGCGTCGGGAAAGCCCGCCCACAGCCGCTCGGCGTGGGCGCTCAGGGCTCCCAGGCCGGCCAGCGGTTGCTCGGTGAGCGGGTCCTCGTACTGGATGCCGTCGGCGCAGACGGCGGCGAAAGCCCCGGGCTCGTGCCCCGACCACGCGGCCTGCCAGCCGTCGATCAACTCGTCAGCGGTCACGGTCCGTGCGGACTCAGCTGAGCCTCGAGGTCGGGGCGACCCTGCGCGGGAGTCGAGGCGCGGCCGTAGTGGCGGCGAGCGATCCGTCCCGCCCCGTGGGCGAGCCGGCCGCCCTCGACGGCGAGGCGGATAGCGCGGGCCATGGCCACGGGTTGGTGAGCGCGGGAGATGGCGCTCGCGCACAGCACCGCATCGCAACCAAGCTCCATGGCCAGGGCGGCGTCCGAGGCCGTGCCCACGCCGGCGTCGAGGACCACGGGCACCTTCGCCTGCTCCACGATCAGGGCGATGTTGTACGGATTGCGGATCCCCATGCCGCTCCCGATCGGGGAGCCGAGGGGCATCACGGCGGCACACCCGACGTCCTCGAGGCGGCGGGCCAGGACGGGGTCGTCGGTCGTGTAGGGCAGGACCGTGAAGCCCTCATCCACGAGCTCCTCGGCCGCGGTCACGAGCTCGACCGCGTCGGGCAGGAGCGTGCGGTCGTCGCCGATCACCTCGAGCTTGATCCAGTCGGTCGCGAACGCCTCCCGGGCCAGATGCGCGGTCATGACCGCGTCCCGGGCGGTGAAGCAACCCGCCGTGTTGGGCAACACCCGCAGGCCGCACTCGGTGAGCACGTCCAGGATCGAGCCGCGCGCGTCGGGGTCCAGGCGCCGCAGCGCGACCGTGCACAGCTCGGCCTCGGACTCGCGGCAGGCGCGAGCCAGGATCTCGTGGTTGGCGAATCCGCCCGAGCCCAGGATCAGTCGCGAACGGAGCTCACGACCGGCGATCACCAGCACGTCTGAATCCATTCTCATCCTCCCTGGATCGCGGACACGATTTCCACCAGCGCACCGTCCATGATCGGCGTCTGGGACCAGCGCGATCGGGTCACGACTTCTCCGTCGAGCGCCACCGCCACCCCGCGCGCATCGGGGGCGACTTCGAGCAGGGCCAGGACACTGGCCACCGTGGCCCCCGACTCGAGCTCGCGCGCCTGCCCGTTCACGGTGACGATCATGCCGTGCTCCGCGCCGCGGTGGCGTCATACCGCGCCGGTGAGAACGCTCCGTGGGTCGCATCGAGCCGTTCACCGAGCAGTGACATCAACACGACCTCGGCCGTCATCGGCGCCAGCAGGATCCCGCCGCGGCCATGGCCGGTGGCCCAGTGCAGGCCGGGCAAGCGGCTGGGACCGATGACCGGCAGGTTGTCGGCGGTACCCGGGCGCAGGCCGGCCGTGAACTCATCCACGACGAGCTCCGAGACGCCGGGGACCAGTTCACCGGCATCTCGCAGGAGCTCAAACGCCGCCCCGGCGGTGACCGTAGTGTCAAACCCGCGCTCCTCGCTGGTGGCACCGATCACATATCGACCGTCACCACGGGGAACGATGTAGCCGGCGCCCATCCGGACCACGCGCGTGAGCAGGCCCGGTCCGGCGGAATCGTGCAGGCGCAGGATCTGGCCCTTGACGGGTCGCAGCGCCGGCCGCTCGGCCTTGCCCAGCCCGTCGAGCCCGCCCGACCACGCTCCGGCGGCGATCACCACGGCCCGGGCCGGGAGCTCCTCACCTCCGGCCAGGCGTACGCCGCTGACTGACCCGCCCGTCGTCTCGACGCCCAGCACGTCGGCACCCTCGCGCAACACGCCCCCGGCGGCGGCCAGCGCGCCGGCCAGGGTGGCGACGAGACGGCGCGGATCGACCGCGTGATCACCGGGGATCGAGAGCGCCAGGCGCACGGCCGGAGCCAGGCCGGGCTCGAGGCGGCGCGCGGCGGTCGGGCGCAGGCGCTCGACCGCGAGCCCGTAACGCTCGCGCAGCGCGAGCTCGCGCTCAAGCGCCTCGGCGTCGTCGGCGTCGCGGGCCACGAGCAGCGTGCCGGCGGCGTTGTAACCCGTCCCACCGAGCTCGCGAACGAACTCCGGGTAGAGGCGCGCGCTCTGCAGCCCGAGCTCGAGCAGCGGTTCCTCGGCCGCCGTGGCCTCGGAGACCGGCGCCAGCATCCCGGCCGCCACCCGCGAAGTTCCGTGGCCGGCCCGGTCGCGCTCGAGGACGGCCGTGCTCAGGCCGCGGGTCTGAGCCCGCCAGGCGACGGTGAGGCCGATCACCCCGCCACCGATGACGGCGACATCTACTGCTGCTCGCTTGCGCTCTGACATCAAACCTCCCTGCGCCGGCATTACCCGGCCAGGTCCTGACGGTCGGCGGATGCTCGCGTCTCGAGTCCGCCCTCTCAGCCCGGAGGTGGGGCTCCCGTTGGGAAAAATGCTAGCGCCCCGGTCCTGGCAGACTGAGCCCGTGAGCAATCGCCGTCAGCGCCTGGAGACCGCGCACCTGTATCTCGTCTGCGACGCGCAGCCGGATGCCTTCCTGCGCCAAGCCCTCGCCGGCGGGGTGGACATCGTGCAGCTGCGGTGCAAGGACGCCGGTGATGAGGAGATCCTCGTCGCCGCCGCTCGCTTCCGTTCCCTCTGCCGCGATCACGACGCGCTGCTGGTCATCAACGACCGACCGGACCTGGCGGTGGCCGCTGACGCCGACGGCGTTCACGTCGGCCAGGACGACGAGTCCGTGTCCCGGGCGCGGGAGATCGTCGGACCCGACCGTCTTGTCGGCCTCTCGACGCATACCCCAGCCCAGGTCGAGGCAGCCGGCGAAGCGCCGGTCGACTACATCGGCGTCGGCCCCGTCAATGCCACACCGACCAAGCCGGGCCGGGCCGCGGTCGGTCTGGAGCTCGTTCGCCACGCCGTCGCCCACAGCGTCGTCCCGTTCTTTGCCATCGGCGGGATCGCCCCCGCCAACGTGACCGACGTGGCCCGCACCGGCGCCCGCCGCGTGGCCGTGGTCCGGGCCCTGACCCGGTCCAGTGATCCGCAGAGCACCGCCCGCGCGCTGCGAGCGGTCCTGACCGAGCGCAGAGCGAGTGTCCATGCCGCGTAATAAACGCAGCCGCAAGCGCGGTCAGCGGCGCAAGTCGAGCGCGGCCCGACCGGCTCGTCCCGCGGCCACCGCCGCCGAGAGCGAGTCCCAGAAGCCCCCCGCGGGCACCGAGGAGTCTCCCGGGTCGGTGGGAGGCTGGCGGATGGAGCCGCAGATGAGCCGCTCCCAGCGCCGCGATGCCCAAGTCCGGGCGGGCCTGACGCCCCTCGGACCGGGCGAGCGGCCGGGGGCGATCGTGGCCGGGGCGATCATCTCGCTGCTGGTCGGCCTCGGACAGCTCGTCGCCTTCCTGGCCGGCCTGAAGATCCACGGTAAGGCCCCGGCGGCCGGCGGGACCGTGCTGCTCAGCCTGCTGCTCATCGTGTGCGCGATCGGTATGTGGCGGCTCTGGTACGGCGCCGTGCTCGGCTTCATGGCCCTGCTGGCGATCGTCGCCACGCTGTTCTCGTTACTGCTGATCGAGGCCAGCAACGTCCTCGGGCTGGTGGTGGCGATCGTCGTCGTCGCCGGCTGCGGGTACTTGTTCTTCAAGCTCGTGCGCGTGCTGAGCCGGATCCAGATGCCCCGCTATCCGGGACGCTGACGGCGGGTCTCCGCGGCTCTGTAATAGATTCGTCCCCATGGCGCAATCCTCGTATGACCTCGTCGTCATCGGCTCCGGGCCGGGCGGCTATGTGGCGGCGATCCGAGCCGCCCAGCTCGGCATGAAGACCGCGGTGATCGAGAAGGATCGCGTCGGCGGCCGCTGCCTGAACTACGCCTGTATCCCGGCCAAGGCCGTGCTGCGCGTGGCCGACGTGCTGAGTGAAATCCGCGACGCCAAGGACTTCGGGATCAAGGTCGCCGACCCGGAAATCGACTACGACGGGATCAGCGCCCGGCGGACCAAGGTCATCACGACCCTGACCGGGGGCGTGGCCGGACTGCTGAAGAAGAACTCTGTCGACGTGATCGAGGGTTCCGCCAGCCTCTCCGGCGACGGCAAGATCAAGGTCGGCGATCAGACCATCGAGGCCGGCAAGATCGTGCTCGCCACCGGTTCGGTCAAGCGTCCGATCCCGGGGGCCGAGTTCGGCGGCCGGGTGATCGGTACCGAGGAGGCCTGGGCCCTGGACGCACTGCCCAAGACGCTGGCTGTGGTCGGCGCCGGCGCCTCGGGGGTTGAGATCGCCTCCGCCTACGCACGCCTCGGCTCCGAGGTCATCCTGTTCGAGGCCCTCGAGCGCGTGCTGCCGACCGAGGACGCCGACATCTCCAAGGTCGCCGAGCGCGGCTTCAAGAAGCAGGGCATCAAGGTCCACACCGGGACCCTGGTCACCGACATCGAGTCGGGCGACGACGCGGTCAAGTTCACCTACGGCGATGAGACGGGTGAGGCGGAATGGCTGGTCATCGCGGCCGGCCGGGGCCCGGACGTCGACGGTCTCGGACTCGATCAGGCGGGGGTCAAGCTGGGCGAGAACGGACTGATCGAGGTCGACGGCGCGATGCACACCAGCGCCGAGGGCATCTACGCCATCGGCGACCTCGTACCCGGGCCTGCCCTGGCCCATAAGGCGTCGGACGAGGGCGTCATCGCGGTCGAGGACGCAGCCGGAATGACCACACATCCGATCGAGTACATCGACGTTCCCCGAGCGACCTTCTGCACCCCGAACGTGGCCAGCTTCGGTCTCACCGAAGCCCAGGCCCGTGAACAGGGTCATGACGTCGTGGTCGGGAAGGTTCAGTACGGCGCCGTCGGCGCCGGAACCGTGTACGGCGACCGCACCGGGCTGGTCAAGATCGTGGGCGACAAGCGCTACGGGGAATTGGTCGGCGGCCACATCATCGGCGCCAAGGCCACCGAGCTGATCCAGGAGCTGGTCAACGCCAAGGCGCTCGAAGGCGGCTACCCCGAGATCGCCCATCTGGTCCACGGTCACCCGACCATGTCCGAGGCGGTCATGGAAGCCGCCCGCGCCGCGGACGGCTGGCTGATCCACGGCTGACCCTCGGGTCGGAACGGTAAACGCGCTCGTGGCGCCCGAACAGCCTGTCTTCTATTACGACCTCGGCGAGCCCGAGTGCTACCTGGTCGGCGAGCGCGTCATGTCCGAGCTGGCGGTGGCGCCCGAGTGGGAGCCGGTCCTGGCTCGGGACCTCGGCCTGACCGCCTCGGCGGGCGAGCCCTCAGGGCTCCGGGAGCGAGTCGCCGAGCAAGGGCTGCAGCCTCTGCGCTGGCCGGCCGGCTGGCCGCCCGACACCGAGCTGGCCATGCTCGCGGCCACCTACGCCAAGCACATCGGACGCGCGGTGGCGTACTCGATGGCCGCCTTCCGCCAGGCCTTCGCCGGCGGACGTGACCTCGGGCAGGAGGGCACGGTGCTGATCGCCGGCGCCGCTTGTGAGATGCACCCCACGGCGCTGCTGAAGGGCATCTCCCTGCGCTCGGTGAACACCGCTCTGGCCCAGGCCGGTGCTCGCGCTCGCGACGCCGGGGTCGATGCCCTGCCGGCCCTCGCCGTCGACGCCGACGTGTTCACGGGCCCCGGCTGCGTGGAGGCGGCCAACCGCGCCCTGGCCGGGCTGCCGGCTCGATGAAGGCCAACCGCGCCTATCGCCTGATCGTCACGCGGGAAAGCCGTGAGCCGGCCTTCCTGGCCGAGCGAGGGCGGACGGACCGCATCGAGCTCGTGTCGATCGCCGACGAGGAGATCGTTCTCTACTGGGAGCTCCCCGTCCGCCAGGCGTCCCGCTTGCTGAAGCGGCTGCGCGCCGACCTCGTCGGCCTCGACGCGGAGGAGTTCTTCTCCCGCTGGGAGGGCGCCGACGGAACCGAGGACTGGCCGCTATGAGCGAGTGGGAGCCGGCCAGCGCCCCGCCGGGCGCCCCCGATCCGGGGCTGAAGGGCGTCTCCAGCATCCGCGAGCCGACGCGGGCCGAGCGGGCCCTCGGGCGGCGCAGCGCCGAGACCCGGGCCACCGTGCCCGATCTCGAGTTGGGAATCGAGGCCGACGCCGAGCCGGGCCTGGCTGCCGCCGCCGCGGCCGGGTGCTCGTTCACCGCCGTCCTCGTGCGGGCCTGCGCCGCCGCACTGCGCGAGCATCCGCGCGCCAACGGCGCCTACCGCGACGGGCACTTCGAACTGCACTCACGGGTCAACGTGGCCGTCACCGTCGCCACCGACGATGCCTACCTCGCGCCCACCGTGCTTGACGCCGATACGCGCAGCCTGGTCGAGCTCGACGCCGAGCTGGATCGCCTCAGCGCGCTGGCCGGCGCCGGCGAGCTGACCGCCGCGTCGCTGGCCGGCTCGACCTTCACGCTCACCGATCTCGGGCCTCAGGGCGTGCACGAGGGCAGCGCCTTCATCACGCCGCCTCAGGCAGCGGCGCTGACGGCCGGCGCGCTTCGGAGCGTGCCCGTCGTCCGCGACGGCGCGATCGAGCCCGGGCACGTCGTCACGCTGACCCTCGCCGCCGACGCGCGGATCCTGTTCGGCGCCGCCGCGAGCCGGTTCCTGGTCGCCGTCGTCCGCGCGCTGGAGTCCGACCGCCCGTGAGCTCGCCGGGCCCCGAGCCCGTGCCGCCGGTCCCCGACGCTGTTCGCATGTCCGCGGTGCACCTCAGTGGCGTCCAGGCGCTCGCGCCCGGCCAGCGCGACCTCGAGCTGCGGTTTGCCGGCAACGGCCTCCAGATTCACCGTCTCGACACCCGCCAGGCGGTCGGCACCCTGGCCTGGAGCGAGGTCCGCTCGGTTCGGCTGCCGGGACGGCTGAGCCTGCGTCGCCGGCCACCCCGAATCGAGATCCGGACCGATGGGGCCCGCGCGCGCTTCTCGCTGCCCGGACTGCGGGCCGGGCAGGTGCGTGCTCACCTCGTCCCCTTCCTGGATCACCAGGGCATCCGCATCGGCTAGGTCGTCCCCCAGTCCGACCGCGTTCGATCTCGCGCCCGGGGGGCGTCAGATCAAAGCCGAAGCGCATAATCGCCCGAGCCTTAGGGGGCTTTGGGTCAGTTTTCAGACCTCTTAGACCGGTGTTTTTGCGGACATAGCAACCATCGTCACTTGCTATGTGAGCGTTCACGCGATAAACCACGCCGTGATGAGAGGGAGGGTGTTGGGTGTCGCTGGCGCCGTGGTGATTCTCGCCGCGCTGCTTGCGTTCTATCTCGCCGGATTTCTGTTCACCTCGCCGTCGGAATCGACGGCCGCGGTGGCCACCCCGAACGGCGATCACCTGACCCTGCAGACCGTGCCCAGCTTCGGACACGCGCCGGACCCGGACTGGGTGAGCTACCTGGCCCAGGACGCCAGCGGCCACTGGCGCCATTCGACGATCTACACGATCCCCGCCCACAAGATGATCACGGTCACCGTCTACCAGTTCGACACCGCGACGGGGCTGCGCAA
>DASXHG010000214.1:0-6438 GCA_036488625.1 Solirubrobacteraceae bacterium
CCGACCTGTTCGAAGTCCCGGCCGGGGGCGCTGAACAGGGCCGAACCGCAGGCACCGCAGAAGTACTTGTCCATTCCCGTCTCGGGATGCCAGGAGCGGAGCTGGTCCTCACCCTGCAGGATCCGGAAGGTCCCCGGCGCGGTCCGGGCGTTGGGCGCCGCGGCCGTGCCGGTGCGTCGCTGGCAGCGCGTGCAGTGGCAGTAACTCGCGCCCTCGAACGGGCCGGTGATCTCGAAACGGACGGCTCCGCAATTGCAACCGCCGGTGATCGGGAACTCGACCTCGCCGTGCTCAGCGGTCATGCCGCGACCCGTTGGGCGAGGTCTCGCTCGGGCTGGATCTCCCAGCGCCGCGCGACCTCGCTGAGATGCTCGTCCAGCGCCCAGCGGTCGGGCTGCTCGTCCCCGGTGTGCGTGGGGCTCGCGCCCTTCAGTGCCATCGAGCCGGTGTTGTCGCCCAGCGCGCGTATCTCGGCGACGTCCTCGGCACTGAGCCGCGGCTGCACCGGCAGGGCGGCGAGCTCGGCGCGCTTGTCCTCGATCGAGCGGGCCTGGGGTCCGACCTCCTGGATCAGCGTCGGAGCCACGCAGCTGACCGGGGGCTGGGCGAGGTTCCACTGGCACGCCAGCTGCATCATCGTCAGTCCCGACCGGGCCGCGATCGGGCGCATGGCCTCAAGGCGCTCACGGCCGGCTTCGATCCAGCCCGCCGGGCGAAAGCCGCGGTGATCGCGCGGCGCCAGCTCCTGGCCGGGGTGAAGATCGTCAAAGAACAGCCCCCCGTAATCGACGACACGGGTGATCAGCTTGACGTTGTGGCGCGCGGCGGCGGCCAGCACGAGCTCACCGGGCCAGGGCTCGAGCGGGTTGAGGATGATCATCCCCCAGTCGATCTCGGAACCAAAGCGCTCGAGGCAATCGATCACGTCGAGCGTGAAGCCGTTG
Organism: Solirubrobacteraceae bacterium; assembly: GCA_036488625.1. GTDB lineage: Bacteria > Actinomycetota > Thermoleophilia > Solirubrobacterales > Solirubrobacteraceae > Palsa-465. The sequence goes on from DASXHG010000214.1 coordinate 945, forward strand.
GCCGGCCCCGGCGCGACGCCGATGAGCCGCGTCAGGCCGGACTCCCGGAGCGCGCTCATCCCCTGCCATACGGCCTCGCTGGTGTACCCGAGCCGATCGGGATTGTGAAGGAGGAGGAGATCGAAGCTATCCACCCCACAGCGTTCGAGGCTTCGCTCGGTGGCCATGCGGAGATAGTCCCCGTACTCCGCGGGGCGCCGTAGGCTGGGATCGGTGAAACGCGGGAAGCCCTTGGCGCCGTTGCGCTCACCGGTGTAGAAGTCGTGGCCCACGGCGCCGACCACGCACATGCGCTCGCGCGGGTATCCGGCGATGGCTCGCCCGAGCATCGAGTCGGCCTCACCGGCTCCGTAGACGTCGGCGGTGATGACGGTGCGAATCACGTCGTCGGGACGGATCAGGGCCAGGAAGCGCTCGTCGTCCAGCGGTGCGCCGAAGTGCATGAAGCGTCCGCCGCTCCACGTGCCGACGGCGGCGGGCCCGGGCTCGAGTGCAAGGCTCAGATCGGACATCGGGCTCCGAGTCTAAGACGTTGTCCGAGAAGGCTGAGGATCACCGCTGACGCCACCAGCGGTCGCTGAGCAGATCCGTGAACACGACCTCGTTTCGACCACATGTGGTGACGATCTCCCAGTAGTGACGGCGCAGCGGGCGCTCGGTCCACCAGCGATCCTCGATCAGCCAAGCTTCACGGACGGCGTCGACATCGCGTCCGTCGACTACGAGCGGCCGGCCGTCGGGATCGGCCTCGACGGCCACTCTCCGCGGCACAGCCAGGCGGCGGGGACCACTCATCGCTCGCCCCCGAGCGGGACACCCGGGTGGCGGAGACCGCTCATCCCTCGAACGGGGTCAGAACGGCTCGCCGCTCGGGGAAACGGGAGTCCGGATCGACGGTGAGCACCCGCAGGGCGGCCTCGGGCCCAGCCGCGACTCGCGCCTGGCGGATTGCCTCCCGCAGCCGCGCCGCCCGTTCCTCCGCAGGCGCCTCGAGCAGGCCCCGCTGGTCACTGGCCGCCGGCCCGAAGCGCTCGACGGACAGCCTGAGCGTCTCCGCCGGTGCGGGCAGTAGGGCCAACCGGGGCGTGAGGGCCAGGCGCATGCGCACGGGATCCGACAGGGCCTCGCGGAATACGACCTGTTCGCGCCACGTCCCCCCCTGCTCGACCAGAACCGCGGAGACGACCACCGCCCGCAGCGTCCTCCCGCGCCGCTCGCGCCGGGCCAGGAGCCGATCGATGAGCAGCCCCAGGCCACGCTCGAGCTGAATCCCGGATCCCGCCTCGGGAAGATCCAGGGCCTCGCGCAGAAATTCCCCGGGCGGCCGCGGCGTGAGCGCACTGTCGCCACCACTGGCCAGCTCATGGGCGATCAGCCCGAGTGATCCGAAGCGATCGGCCAGCGCTGCGGCGGGCATCGCCGCCAGCTCGCCCAGCGTCCCCACGCCCAGGCGCTGAAGCGCCTCGGGCATCTCGGCCAAAGCAGGACGAGCCCGCAACAGCGCCACGGGGAGCGAAGCGAGATAGGCGCGAGCCAGGGCTCGGTCATCCCCTGGCTCCGCTGCCCCCGGACCGGGGAGCCGGCGCACGCCCCCGAGCCGGCTCCCGGTCAGGGCACCCCCACGTCTGAGGACGATCTCGGGCCGCCGAGACCGAGCCCGGGTAGATGCCGCCACGGCGGCAAAGCGCGAAGGGGCGACACCGAACCGAGCCGGCACGCGCAGAGCGCGCCGGACCGCGGCCAGTACGCCCTCGATCCCGCCGTGCAGCCGCAGCAGCCCGCGGGCGTCAAAGCAGGCCAGCCCCGGGCGCTCGGGTTCCACCGCCGCCCCCATCGACTCCAATCTGACCAGCAGCCGCTCCCATCGGTCGGCGACCCCGGCCGGGTCCGGTGGCACGAGGGTCAACTCCGGACACCTGGCCAAGGCCTCCCCCAGGCGGAGGCCGGGATGGACGCCGAGCGCCTCGGCGGGCGGCGAGACCTCGCCCACCTTCTGGGCTCCACCCGGTTCGGGAGCGAGCGCGGCCGGAGTCTGGAGCAGCTCGCTACGGTCACCAACGGCGGTGGCCAGGGCAAAACGGGGCAGCAGCACAGAGACGATCATGTCGAACGTATGTTCGCACGTCGCCCGGCGGATGTCGACACTTCCCAGCGGGACGGGGATCGTGCTGATTCGTCCGGACCGTCGGGCACGATGGCTCGCCCTGTGCCCTCCCCTCGCACCCCCACCAACCGCACCGGGCTGCGCAATTGGCAGCACCGTGCCATGGCCGCGATGGCCGACTGGCGTGAGGGTCCATTCCTGATCTCGGCCGCTCCCGGAGCCGGCAAAACGCGGCCGGCGCTCCAGTTCGCCCGCGAGCAGTTGCACGCCGGCGCCGTCAGCAACGTGATCGTCGCCTGCCCGACCGCACCGTTGACGCGGCAGTGGGCGCGAGCCGCCGACGGACTGGGACTCGACCTCGCCCCTGACTCCGACTCTCCGCGGCCCCCGAGCGGTTTCCACGGCGTCTCGGTCACCTATGCCCGCATCGCCAAGGCCCCGGTCCGCTGGGGCCGGTCGCTGCCCCCGCGCAGCCTGGTCATAGCCGATGAGGCCCATCACCTCGGAGAGGACCTGAGCTGGGGCGTGGGCTTCACCAAGGCCTTCGGCGGCGGTCCCCGCTGGCTGCTCCTATCCGGCACCCCGTTTCGCTCCGACGCGACGCCCATCCCCGGGGTCGTCTACGACACCGACGGCCTGGCCGAGCCCGACATCTCCTTCAATTACGCCGAGGCGGTCGCCGACAGGATCTGCCGCCCGGTGTGCTTTGTGGCCTACGACGGAACGCTGTCGTGGCGCAGCGGTGACGACATCGTCGAGTCGAGCTTCGAGACCGTGCTGAGCACGCGGGAGGCCAGTCGTCGATACCGCACGGCGATCTCGACCGAGTTGCCCGACGGCCTGCTCCGGATCCTGCGCGAGGCCGACACCAAGCTGAAGACGATCCGCAAGGAGGGCCACAAGGACGCGGGTGGCCTGGTCATCGCCGCCGATTCAGACCACGCCCGCAGAATCGCCAAGCTCCTGCGCGAGGTGACCGGGCGGGTACCGCTGGTCGTGCTTCATGCCGAACCGCGCGCGGCGGCCAAGCTGGCCGCGTTCACGAACTCGACCGACCCTTGGATCGTGGCCGTCAACATGGTCTCCGAGGGCGTTGACATCCCCCGGCTGCGGGTCGGGGTGTACGCCACGGCCGCCAAGACGCCGCTGATCTTTCGTCAGATAGTGGGCCGGTTCGTGCGCACGATCCCCGGTCGCCCGCCGGACCCCAGCTGGCTCTATCTGCCCGCCGACCCGGTCCTCCGAGACCACGCGAGCACGATCGAACAGGAGGTCCGGCGCGCCCTGCGCGCCCCGGGTGACCCGAATGAGGAGCTGGAGTCCGAACTGGTTGCTCGCCGCGAGACCGAGCGCACCCCCGCGCCGGACTTCGTCGCCCTGAGTGCCGATGTGGCGCCGCAGATGAGCCTGTTCGGTGCTCCTGCTCCGCCTCCGGTGTCGGCAGCCGCCGCCCGGTGGGCCCGGCCGGCCCCGGACACCAATCCGCCCGGCGAGGAACCCGGGGGGACCGACGGGCCGCGCGAGATGCCGGCCTTTGAGCGGCGGGCGATGCTCCGTGACGAGCGCCACCGGCTCGTCTCCGAGGTGCGCCGGCGTGACGGGACCAGCCACCGCGAGGTCAACGCGTGGCTGAACCGCAAGCTCGGCATCAGCAGCGTCGAGCAGGCCACGCTGGACGACCTGCAACGCTCGGTCGACCTCCTGGTCGGAAAGCTCAGCTCCCGCCGCTGACGCCGGGCGCGCCCGGCGCTAACACATGGGCCGCCAGCTCCTGTCAGGGTACGCGGCATGACACCTGATCTGACTGGTCTCGCCACCGGCTCGCTCCGGACTCTTCGCGCCTTTGGCCAGCGCATCCCTCAGGCCGGAGGGCTGCTGGCAGGATCGCTCTCGAGTTCGGTCGACGGCCGGATCGTGATGATCACCGGCGCCTCGTCGGGGATCGGCGAGGCCGCCGCGCGCAAGGTCGGAAAAGCGGGTGGGATCGTCCTCCTCGTGGCGCGCAGCGCCGACAAGCTCGAGGCCCTGGCCGAGGACGTACGGGAGCTCGGCGGCGACGCGTTCGCTCATCCGTGTGACCTCACCGATCCCGACGATGTCGACCGGATGGCAGACGAGGTGCTGGCCGAGTACGGCCACGTCGACGTGCTGATCAACAATGCCGGCAAGTCGATCCGGCGCTCGATCAACCGCTCGTATGACCGCTTCCACGATTACCAGCGGACGATGCAGCTCAACTACTTCGCGCCCGTGAAGCTGATCCTCGACCTGTTGCCGGTCATGCGGAGCCAGGGCGCCGGGCACATCGTCAACGTGTCCACGATCGGACTTCAGGTCAATACGCCGCGCTTTGCCGCCTACCTGGCCTCCAAGGCGGCGCTCGACGCGTTCTCGCGATCGATCGGCCCGGAGGTGATCGGTGACGGGGTGCACATCACCACCGTCTACATGCCGCTGGTCCGCACCCCGATGATCGCCCCGACCAAGATCTATGACCGGCTGCCCACGCTGAGCCCCGAGGAGGCCGCCGACATGATCGCCGAGGCCCTGCGCAAGCGACCCAAGAAGGTGGCCACGACGCTGGGCAACATCGGCCAGCTCACCTACGCGATCGCTCCCGGTGCCCAGGATCTGGTCGTCAACCGGGCCTACAAGCTGTTTCCCGAGGGGGGCGAAAACCAGGACCGCCGGCTGCAGGCCGAACAGCGCGCCTTTGCCCAGGCGACGCGCGGAGTGCACTGGTAGGGCTAGACCTTCTTCCGGGTCCAAGGCGACCTTCTGCCCAGCGCGGCCAGACACAGGTCGAGCGACATATTCCCAGTGAGCCTCGGTGCCGTGCGATCAACTGCGTCACGACCCGCGGGTGGAGTGCAGATCGACTGGCCGCGACTTCGCGGCCGCTGCATCGTCGGGATCTTCCTCGTCCTCGGCGTCGCGCAGATCTACCTCCAGGCCCGCGGGCACGAGTACGGCCATGACTTCGAGGGTGGCACGTGGGCGGCAGGCCGGGCCGTGCTGCACGGCGCCTCGCCCTTCCCGACCGTCGCCGAGCCCAGCTACCTGCTGGCCCACTCGAATGCCTTCATCACCCCTCCGCTGCTGGCGCTGGTCGGAGCGCCGTTCTCGCTGCTGCCGTTCGCTGTGGCCGTCATTGCCTTCAACCTGCTCTGCGTGGCCTGCCTCCTCGGGGCACTGAGACTGCTCGACGTCACTGACCGCGGTTTCTTGGTCGTCGTTCTGTGCTCGTTCCCGTTCATCGCCAGCCTGGGCTTGGGTCAGCCCGATGGCATCTTCGCGCTCGGCGCCGCGGCGGCCTGGCGTTGGCGCGGATCGGACCGGGGCGCCGTCGCCGCGGGGGCGATCATCGCCGCTAAGTTGCTGGCCTGGCCA
>DASXHG010000326.1:0-7309 GCA_036488625.1 Solirubrobacteraceae bacterium
GCCGTGAGCGTCCTCGGCTTCGGCCACGCGGGCGTAGTGACCCGTGGCCAGCGTCGGCGCCCCGAGCCGGTCGGCCAGGGCGAGCATCGCATCCAGGCGCACGTGGCCGTTGCAGCCCACGCACGGGTTGGGCGTCTCGCCGCCCGCATAACCGGCGATGAACGGCTCGACCACTCCGGCCCGGAACTCCTCGCGCAGATCGATCGTGAAGTGAGGCAGGCCCATGCCGTGGGCCAGGGCGCGAGCCTGAGCCACCGCCGACGCCGAACAGCAGCTGGTCTCGGCGTCGTTCTCGGGGTCGGCCCAGAGCTCGAGCGTGACGGCGAGGGCCTCGCCCTCCCGGGCGGCCAGGTGCGCGGCCACCGCGCTGTCCACCCCCCCACTCATGGCGACCAGGACGCGACCCGGCGCGGGATCGAGCTGGGCCCGAGCGTTTGCGGCGGCGCCGAGCGCCCGGGCCAATGCGTCAGCGGCCAGATCGGCGGCATGCCGCTTGGCGACACTCAATCCACCGAGCTCGGCGGCAATCGCTTCAGGGCCGATCCGAGCGGCGTCGAGGATCGAGGTGCCGCGCAACAACGTCACCGCCGCGCTGCCCGCGGCCTTGGCCGCCCCGCACCCGCAGGCGACGAAGCCGGCATCGGTGACCGTGGTGCGGTCGAGGGAGAGCGAAATCGTCACCTCGTCACCGCACGCCCACCCTCCGGCGGTGGCGCTGAACGCGTCCGCGGGCATGCGACCCTGGCCCTGGGGCGACGTCAGGTGGTGCTCAAAGGCAAGCGCATCCATCAGACCTCATTTAAGCCGCAGCCCCAGGTCGCGAAGCTGGACCGGGTCGACGGGTGCCGGCGCCCCGGTCAGCGGGTCGGCACCGCTGGTCGCCTTGGGGAAGGCGATGACCTCACGGATGTTGTCGCGCCCGGCCAGCAGCGCGACCAGGCGATCGAGCCCAAAGGCGATCCCCCCGTGGGGCGGAGCGCCGAACCGCAGAGCGTTGAGGAGGAAGCCGAAGCGGGCCTCCGCCTCCTCCGGGCCAATGCCGATGAGCTCGAACACGCGCTCCTGGATGTCGGTGCGATGGTTACGGATCGACCCGCCGCCGATCTCGTTGCCGTCGAGCACGAGATCGTAGGAGCGCGAGAGCAGGGTCGCGGGATCGGCGAGGTCGGCGACCGTGGCGGGGAGGCCGGCGGCGGTCGCCGGGGCCGTGAACGGGTGATGCTCGGCCGCCCAGCGCTGATCCTCCTTACTCCACGCGAACATCGGGAACTGAACGATCCAGCGGATGTCGTGCCGCCCGGGCGCTACGAGGTCAAAGCGCCGGGCGATCTCGAGCCGGAGGGCGCCGAGGACCTGGGACGCGGTCTCGTTCTCATCGGCCACGATCAGCAGCAGGTCTCCGGGCTTGGCGCCCAACCGCAGGCTGACGGCGGCGATCTCGGCCGGGGTCAGGAACTTGGCGATCGGGGATCGCCATCCGGCCTCGTCGTCCTGCGCGAAGGCCCAGACCAGACCCTTGGCCCCGTGCTGGCGGGCGAGCTCGGTGAGGGCGTCGAGCTCGGAGCGGGGGAGATCGCGGGTGCCGGCGTTGATGCCCTTGACCACGCCTCCGGAGCCGAGCGTGTCGGCGAAGACCTTGAAGGCGGTTTGCTCGAGGTCGGTGCCGAGATCCTCGAGCTCGAGCCCGAAACGCGTATCGGGGCGGTCAGAGCCGAACCGCGAGACAGCCTCGGCGTGGGTCATGCGCGGCCACGGTGGGGCGGGGACGTCAAAGCCGCAGCGCTCGAACACGGCACCGATCACGGCTTCGGTGGTCTCGTAGACGTCCTCCTCCTCCACGAACGCCATCTCGACGTCGAGCTGTGTGAACTCGTTCATGCGGTCGGCGCGCGAGTCCTCGTCCCGGAAGCAGCGCACGATCTGGTAGTAGCGCTCGAAGCCCCCGATCATCAGCAACTGCTTGAACAGCTGGGGTGATTGCGGCAGCGCGTAGAACGACCCAGGCGCGATCCGCGCCGGAACCAGGAAATCGCGGGCGCCCTCGGGCGTCGACCGGGTCAAGAACGGGGTCTCGATTTCCAGGAAATCCCGGGCGTCGAGCCCTTCTCGGATGGTGGCCGAGACCCGGTGGCGCAGGGCGATCGCGCTCTGCAGCGGTCGCCGGCGCAGATCGAGGGACCGGTAGCGCAAGCGCAGGCCCTCATCGACGGGAATGTCCTCATCAACCGGAAACGGCGGCGTGTCGGCGTCGGCCAGGATCTCGAGCTCGGCCACGGCCAGCTCGATCTCGCCCGTCGGGAGGCTGGGGTTGACGTTCTCGGGCGCCCGGCGGGTGACCTGACCCGCGGCCGAGATCACGTCCTCGGCGCGCAGACCGTGGGCGGCGGCGTGGGCCTTGGGCGCCGCGTCGGGATGGAACACGAGCTGAACGATCCCCGAGCGCTCGCGCAGGTCGATGAAGATCAGGCCGCCGTGGTCGCGGCGTCGGTGGACCCAGCCCGACACGCGGGCCTCGGTCCCGGCCCGGCCGGCGTCGAGGTCACCCGCCCACGTGTCCCGGAAAGGGTTCGGGCGCGGGCTTTGCCGCATGCTCATATGAGGCGGCTTCCGCGCAGGATCGTGGCCACCACCGTCTGGGGCTCGAGCTCTGATTGCTGGCCGGATTCCATGTCCTTGAGACTTATCAGCCGCTCGTCGGAGACGATGGCCACGTAGCGGGCGCCGATCCGGTCGGCCTGGCGCAGCTGGCCCTTCAGCGAGCGGCCGGCGAGCTCGATCTGCGCGCTGAGACCGGCGCGCCGTGCTTCCTGGCCGAGGGCGAAGCCGGCCCGCCCCGCGTCGGGAGCAGCCAGCGCCACAAACAGGTCGACGGGCTCGGGGGCGATCGGCGGCTCGGGGGCCGCGAGCAGGATCCGCTCGACGCCGGCGGCCCACCCCGAGGCCGGAGTCGAGGGACCCCCCAACTGCTCCATCAGCCCGTCGTAGCGACCGCCGCCACCAACCCCGGACTGGGCCCCGAGCGCGTCGGAGGTGAACTCGAACACGGTCCGCGTGTAGTAGTCCAGGCCCCGGACCAGGGTGGGGTCGAGCACGTAGCTCACGTCCTGGTCATCGAGCAGCTCCCGCACGCGGGCAAAGTGCTCGGCGTCGTCGGGCGCGAGGCGGTCAAGCAGCGTCGGGGCACCCTGCATCGTTTCCCGGGTGCGGGCGTCGGAGGCATCGAAGGCGCGCAACGGGTTCAGATCGATCCGGGCCACGACGTCGGGGGAAAGGCCGGCTTCGTGGGCGCGCAGGTAGGCGATCAGCTCCTCGCGGTACGCGGCACGGGTCTGCGGGGTGCCGAGGCTCGACAGGCGCAGGCGCAGCCCGCGTGCTCCCATCGCGGCCAGGAGCTCGCTCAACAGGAGGATCAGCTCGGCGTCGGTCTCCGGCGTGGCGGCCCCGATCGCCTCGGCCCCGACCTGCCAGAACTGGCGGTAGCGCCCGCGCTGCGGCGCCTCGGCGCGGAAGAAGCTCGAGACGTAGTAAAGCTTGACGGGCTGGGGCAGCTTGTGCATCCCGTGCTCGAGGTAGGCCCGGCAGACGGGGGCCGTTCCCTCCGGGCGCAGGGTCATCGAGCGCCCGCCGCCGTCATCGAAGCTGTACATCTCCTTGCGGACGATGTCGGTGGCCTCCCCCACGCCGCGCGTGAACAGCTCGGTGGCCTCAAAGGCGGGCGTTTCGATCCGCCGGTAGCCGGCGGCGCCGAGGATCCGCTCGGCGTGGCTCTGGAGAACGGCCCGGCGGGCCGCGTCGGCAGGAAGCACGTCAAAGGTGCCTCGGGGGGCCTGGATCACGCTCATCGCGGGACCCGGGCTAGTTTTGATGCGCGAGTTCGCGCAGGAACGGGTTGGTGTCGCGCTCGTGAGCGAGCGTGGTGATCCCCATGTGGCCCGGGTAGACCGTCGTCTCGGCCGGGTAGGCGCTGAGCAGCGAGTCGATCGACCGCAGCAGAGTCGGCCAGTCCCCGCCCGGCAGGTCGACGCGCCCGACCGAACCCTGGAAGAGAACGTCGCCTGAGAACACCGCCGGCTCCGCGGTCACGGCATAGGCCACGTGACCCGGGCTGTGGCCGGGGACGAAGCTGACCTCGAAGCGCAGACCGGCGAGCTCGAGCGTCTCGCCACCCTCGACGGTGTGGTCGGCCTCGTAGTTCTCGAAGGGACCGAAATCGGGCCACGGCACATAGTCCATGACGTTGGCCAGAACCTGGGTCTCGAGCGCCGGGCACCACACGGGGGCGCCGGTCGCGCGGGCCACGGGGGCCACGGCGCCGATGTGGTCGAAGTGGGTGTGGGTGAGGAGGATCGCCTCGACCTTGTCGATGCCCAGCGCAGCGACGGTCTCGAGGATCCGGTCGCTCTCCTCGCCGGGATCGACGATGACGGCGCGATCGGAGCCCTCAGCGCGGACGATGAAGCAGTTCTCCTGCACTGGACCGACGGTGAGCATCCGCACGTCGATCATTTCGGGACTTCCTTCTTGCGCATCCGCCGCTGCCACAGGTACCGCTCGAGGTAGTAGCCGGAGGGCACGTAGAGGGCGAAGGCGAAGACCGCGAACAGGACCGCGGCCAAGATGTTGCCCTTGGAGGTGACGAGCAAAAACAGGAACATGAAGCCCGCGGCCAGCAGCGCGCGGTTGCCTGAGCCCTTCCAGGTCGGCGGGGCCGCCAGCCGCGCCTCGCGCGCCTGCTCGCGGGTCAACTTCTGCTGACGCTTCTTCTCCTCAGCGGTCGGCGGCCGCCCGGTGCGGCCGCGGGCGGAAATGGTGCCCGCGGCAGTGCCGCGATGCTTGGTCCGTCGCTTTCGCTTGGTCTGAGCCATGTCTGCTCAAGGAGATTAGTCCGTAGCGGGGCGGCGAGCCACTGCGGCCTCGATCGTGTCCCGTCCCCGCAGAGGCACACGGCCGGGGAAGTCACGCAGCGCCGCCTCGGGTGCGAGCCCAACGAGCTCGGCCGCGTCGATTGGAGCTCGACGTTCGACGGCGGCGATCACGTCGCCGGGAGTGATGATCAGCGGATCCTCGATGTTGGTTGAGACCTGAGCCCGGCCGCGGCTCTGGAGCCAGACACCGATCGCCCGCACGCCGGGCAGGCCGTCGGGGCCGCCCTCGCGGATGGCGGCGGCCGCCGCTTGCGCCTCGGCGAGGGTGGCCGGCGGCGCCAGCTCGACGTTGAAGGCGATCAGGGGCGGCCGCGCGGCGACGAGCACGGCCCCGGCCGTGGGATGAAGCTGCGACGGACCGAAGTCGGTGCGGAGCTCACCGGTCGCCAGGCGCCGCGCGAGCTCGGTCGGGCCGCCGCGGCGCAGGTCAGCCCGCGTGCGACCGCCGCCGAGCGCGCCATACAGGAACACCGGCAGCTCGAGATCGGCCGCCAGGCGGTCGGCGAGGACGAGGGCCTCGGCCGCCGCCGCGCCGCGGTCGGCGGCTGTCGTGTAGATGATCGGGGCGACGTCGATCGCCCCGACGCGCGGGTGCACGCCCTGGTGGCGATCGATAGTGATGCGCCGGACGGCCTCGCCGGCCCCGGCCAGCACGGCGGCGGAGAGCTGCCCCGGACCCGCGGCCAGCGTGTAGGCCGTGCGGTGATGATCGGGATCTGAGTGCTGGTCCAGGAGGGCGGGGCCGAAGGCCTCGGCGACGGCGGCGATGACGTCCGGGGCGCGACCCTCGGAGACGTTCGGGTACGCGAGCAGCGTCGTCACGCGACTTCGACGGATCAGAGGACGAAGCGGCCCGAGTCCAACACGGTCGTCCCGCCAATCGTCAGCGAGGGATCCAGGACGACGACGTCAAGGTGAATGGGCACGGACACGTTGCCGCCAATCCCGGCGCTGGCGCCGAAGGCGACGTGCACGGTCCCGAGGATCTTCTCGTCCTCGAGAACGTTGCCGGTCAGCGTGGCCCGGTCGTTGGTGCCGATCCCGAGCTCGGCCAGGTTGGTGCCCAGCTCGCCGTGCTCGCGCAGGAGTTCGATGTACCGGGGGCCGAAACCGTCGTGTGCCTCGACCAGTCGGCCGTTCTCGACGACGAGCCGGGCGGGCTCATCGGTGAGGCCGAGCGGGGCGAGGCTCGAGGCCACGATCGTCCCCGACCCGCTGAGCGGGGCGATGAAGCCCTCGCCGGCGGGGAGGTTGCCAAACGCCCCCGGTTCGGTCAGCGCCCCGTCGTCGGCGATTCCCTGGCGGCCGGTTAGGTCCATGGTGAAGTCCGAGCCGAGCGGGCAGGTGAAGCGCGCACGATCGCTGTCCGTCAGCAGCTCGGCCAGCTCCTGCGAGCGTCCCGCCATCAGATCGAAGTTGACGGCCATAACCCGGGCCAGCATGTCAGCGGTCACGCCGGGCAGAGTCGCGCCGCGGGCCCCGTTCTCCGTAGCACGCTTACGCGCGGGCGTGTGACTGAGGGAGCGGCTGGTCGGGGCGATGAACACGTCGCACTCGCTCATCGCCGCGCCGATCGGCCGCGCCGGGTCGGTGCCATCGGTCGCCCGCTCGTCCATGATCGCCAGCACCGCGTCGGCCCCTGCCCGCCGCGCACCCTCCCGCAGCGCCTCGCCGATCTCGCGGGTGCCCGGATCGACGACGACGAGCACGTCCTCCCCGCTCTTCACGGCCAGACAGCGCTCGATGATCGTGCGAACGGCTTCATCCATCTCGGGCACGGACGGATCATATGGCGCCGCGAACTCGGTGGCCCGGCGCCTCCCGGCTGCGGGTTGGCTCTCGCGGCCGGGTCCTCTATCGCCCCCGGCCCCTTGGTTTGGTTTCCGGATCCAGGAACCTCCGTCCCTAAGTGTCGCTCTACGTACCTAAGGGACGGAGGTTCCCGCAGCGGACCCTTGCGAGCCCCGTCCCGGAGGCAGCTTCGGGCCGCCGAACCCCAGTAGCGACGACTAGACTGGCCCCTCCCTGGCCGGAGTAGCTCAGTCGGTTAGAGCAGCGGAATCATAATCCGCGTGTCGGGGGTTCGAGTCCCTCCTCCGGCATCACGACGATTGCAGGCCGCGTTCACGCTCTGCCAGGCCGCGGTGGGGCTGTCCGACGAACAAGGACTAGCTACCTGCGGCTCGCAACTCGCTTTGCGATGACGCCCCTTGCCGTCGAGACCACGCGTAGAGCCACAGCGCGGCACGTTCGTCCTCACTCGGCAAATTCAGGCGAGAGAGCGCGGCTTCGATGCTGTGGGGAAAGGCCTGCGCCGATATGTGGTCACAGAGATCCTGCCATCGATCCGGGGTCATCCGCGTATGACGGCCTGTGGGACGCCG
>DASXHG010000284.1:0-4587 GCA_036488625.1 Solirubrobacteraceae bacterium
GGCTGGCGCGCCAGCTCGGCCCCGAGCGCCGCGGTCACGGCTGCCGGGCAGCAGTTCGTGGTCTTCGCCGGACCCGACGGCCACATCCTGGAGGCGACCTTCAACCGCCGCTGGGGCCGGCCGACCGACCTCACCGCGGCCCGCCACTGGGGGATACGGGGTGTCACGGTCTCGGCGCCCGCCCTGGCCGCGTCGCCGAACGGCAAGCATCGCTACCTGTTCTGGCGGGGAACCGACGGACGGATCCATGAGGCCTGGAACAACAGGCGCTGGCACGCGCCGGCCAGCCGCGGGTGGAAGACGAACTCGGCGCCGGCCGCGGGGATCAGCGCTGACGGTCGTCAGTACGTGTTCTGGTCCGCGCCCGGCGGGGATCTGCTCGAGTCCTTTCACGCCAAGTCGTGGAGCCGGCCGCTCGATCTCACGCGCAGCAACGGCTGGGGTGCCAGGGGTCGGCTGACCTCGGCCCCGACGGTGGCCGTGGACCCGGTCAACTCGCATCAGTACGTGTTCTGGCGCGGGCGCGGCAACGACCTGTTCGAGGCCTACTTCGACGGGCGCTGGCACGCTCCCAGCAACCGGGGCTGGGGCGCGGCTGCGGCGCCCAGCGCGGCCGTGGGCGGCGACGGTCACCAGTTCCTGCTCTGGCTCGGACCAGGCGGTCGCCTCTATGAGGCCTGGCACGACGGCGCGTGGGTGGGGCCGGTCGGCCGCTGGCTGCTGGGCGTCGGTTCCGGCGCCTACGCCGAGGTCATGGAGACGACCCGCAGTCTGTCGGAGCGGATGACGCCGCTCAGCGACGCCCAGTTTGCGTCGGCTCGTCTCCCCCACCTCCCCGTCATCACCGTCAACGACGGCGTCCGCTATCAGCGGGTCAAGGGCGTCGGCGCGGCCATGACCGACACCTCGGCGTGGCTGATCCAGAACCAGCTCGGTCCCGGGTCGCGGGCGGCGCTGATGAATGATCTGTTCACCAAGGACGGCATCCACCTGGGCTTCACGCTGATTCCGATGGGCGGCTCGGACTTCTCGGTCGCCGGCCAGCCCTACACCTATGACGATCTGCCCGCCGGGCAGTCAGATCCCGGCCTCAGCCACTTCTCGACCGGCCACGACGACGGCTACATCTTTGCCGTCCTGCGCCAGATGCTCGCGATGGCCCCCAGCACCGAGACCTTCGCCGTCCCGTGGAGCCCGCCGGCGTGGATGAAGGCCAACGATCGGCTTGACGATCTAAACCACCAGGGCACCCTGCTCGGGTCAAGCTACGCACCGCTGGCCAACTACTTCGTCAAGGTGCTCCAGTCCTATGCGGCCCACGGCGTGCCGATCGACGCCGTCGCGCCCGAGAACGAGCCCCGCGCCGCCTCGGCCTTCCCCGCCATGTACTTCCCGGAGCCCAACGAGGCGCAGTTTTTGTCCCAGAACCTGGCTCCCGCCCTCGCCGCGGCCCATTTCAGTCCCAAGGTCTACGGCTCGGACACGAGCTGGCAGTTGGAGAACTACGCCGATTCGCTGGCCGCCAGCCCCGCCCGCACCAACCTCGGCGGAATCGCCTGGCATTGCTACGGCGGGATCCCGACGGTGATGAGCAACCTGCATCGCCAGGCGGCCGACCTCGATCAGATCGTCACCGAGTGCGCGCCCAACCTCGGTCACTACGCCGTGCCCGAAATCGCGATCGGCGCGATGCGCAACTGGGCCAGCGAGGTGACGCTGTGGAACATCGCCACCGATCCCGCGGGCGGCCCCGTGCAGGCCCCGAACTCCGGTTGCCACGGCTGCCGCGGATTGGTCACCATCAACGAGAGCACCCACCAGGTCACCTTCAACCCCGATTACTACGAACTGGGTCAGATCGGTGCCTTCCTGCAGTCCGGCGCGTGGCGGATCAGCTCCAACAACTTCGTCAGCTACCGGCCCCAGCCGTCGGGGTCCTGGGCCACCTCGGGGCTCGACGACGTCGCCTTCCGCAACCCCGACGGCAGCCGCATGCTCGTCGTCTACAACAACTCGAAGTCGACCACCCGCTTCGCCGTCGCCTGGCGCGGACGGAACTTCACCTACTCGCTGACCCCGGGCGCGACGGTGACCTTCCGCTGGAATCCCTGAACCGGTGAGCCGGTCGCTGTTCCCGGCCCTCGAGAACCCGCCGGCGCGGCCCGCACTGGCCTTTCCGGGCCGTGAGCTCTCCTACCCCGAGCTTGAGCGGGCGAGCGCCGCGGTCGCCGAGGCAGTCCGCGGGCGCGAGCGCGTGGCGGTGCTGGCCGAAGCGCGCCTGGAGACCTGCGTGGCGGTGATCGGCGCGCTGCGCGCCGGCGTACCGGTGGTCCCGATCAACCCGCGGTCGGGCGAGCGGGAGTTGGCGCATATCGTCAGCGATGCCGAGCCCGAGCTGTTGATGCTCGCACCCGTGACGCCGGCGCCGGCAGCCTTCGCGACGCGGCCCACGCTGAGCGTGGGCCTGGATCCCGGCACCGACAGCGTGAAACCGGCGGCCCTCGACGCCGCCGAGCCGGAGGCGCCGGCATTGATCGTCTACACGTCGGGTACGACCGGGGCCCCGAAGGGCGCCGTCCTCCCCCACCGGGCGCTGGCCTCAAACCTCGATGCCCTGGCCGATGCCTGGGACTGGACGGAGGCCGACGCGGTCGTCCACGGCCTGCCTCTGTTTCATGTCCACGGCCTGGTCGTGGGCATCCTCGGCGCGATCCGGCGCGGCGGCCGCGCGGTCCACGTCGGGCGCTTCTCTCCCGAGGCGATCGCGGCGGCGCTGACCGAGGGGGCGACGATGGTGTTCGGGGTCCCCACCATGTACCGGCGGCTGGCCGAGGCCGCCGAGGCGAGCACTGACGTGGCCGAGGCCCTGAGCGGCGCCCGGCTGCTGATCTCCGGGTCCGCGCCCCTGCCGGTCGCCGAGCACGAGCGCCTGGGGAGACTGACGGGACGGAGCGTGCTCGAGCGCTACGGGATGACCGAGACGCTGATGAACACCGCGGTCCGCGCTGACGGCGAGCCCGGGCCAGGAACGGTGGGCGTGCCGGTGGTCGGCGTCGACGTGCGCCTCGTCGATGACGACGGCGCCGTGCTGACCGTGGTCGACGATGAAACGATCGGGGAGATTGAGGTTCGCGGCCCGAATCTGTTCCTGGGCTACCTCGGGCGCCCGGAAGCGAGCGCCGAAGCGATGCACGACGGCTGGTTTCGGACCGGAGACATGGCCACGCGCGATGAGCGCGGCTACATCCGCATTGTCGGCCGCCGGGCCACCGACCTGATCAAGAGCGGGGGCTACAAGATCGGCGCCGGCGAGATCGAGGCCGCGCTGCGCGAGCATCCGGCCGTCGACGACGCCGCGGTCACGGGTGAGGCGGACGCAGATCTAGGCGAGGTTGTGGTCGCCTGGGTCGTTCTCCGCGACGGCGCCGTGGCAGACGAGGATGAGCTCGTCGACCATGTCGCCGGCCAGCTGGCGCCCCACAAACGCCCGCGCCGCTTGCACTTCGTCAGCGAGCTGCCCCGCAACGAGCTCGGCAAGGTCCAGAAGCAGCGGCTGACGCCGCGGTGAGCGCTGCGGCGCCGTTGGAGCCTTCGCGGCCCTGACTCGCGGGCGCCCGTCAGACCTTCGCGCCGACGAACTGCTCGCGCAGCGCTGTCTTCTTGAACTTGCCGGTGGCGGTCCGCGGGATCTCGTCGACGAACTCGTAGCGCTCGGGGAGCTGCCACTTGGCGTAGTGGGCTGACAGGTGGTCGCCGAGCTCGTCGGGGCCGGCCTGGGCTCCCTCGTGCAACACGATGGCGGCCAGTGGCCGCTCGCCCCAGCGATCGTCGGGGATCGCGATCACCGCCGCCTCGGCCACCGCGGGGTGGGCCATGAGCTGGTTCTCCAGGTCGACCGAGGAGATCCATTCGCCGCCGGATTTGACGAGATCCTTGGACCGGTCGCAGATCTTCAGATTCCCGCGCGGGTCGATCGTGACCACGTCGCCGGTCTGAAACCAGCCGTCGTCGGTGAACTTCTCACTCCCCTGCCCGCGGTGGTAGGCCGCCGCCACCCACGGGCCGCGGACCTCGAGCTCGCCCATCGACTCGTCATCCCACGCCACCAGCTCGCCGTTGTCGTCGCGAGCCCGGATCTCCACGAACGGTGACGGTGTCCCCTGACGGGTGCGGTAGTCGAGCTGTTCCTCCTCGGAGGCATCCGAGAGCGCTCGAGGCAGGCGGCACACGCTGCCCAGCGGGGAGGTCTCGGTCATGCCCCAGGCGTGGACGATGGTCAGCCCGTGGCGGTCAAAGCCCGACATCATGCTCGGCGGCGCCGCGGACCCACCGACCAGCAGCTGGCGCAGGTCGCCCAGCTCCCAGCGGTTGGGCTCGGCGTCGAGTGCCTGGAGGACCGCCATCCACACGGTGGGAACGCCGGCGGTCATCGTGACCCGTTCTGATGCCAGGAGGTCAAGCACGCTGACCGCGTCGAGCTTGGGCCCCGGCAGCACGAGTCCTGATCCAGCCATGGCGGCGGTGTAGATCAGACCCCAGGCGTTGGCGTGGAACATCGGCACCACGGGGAGCAGCACGTCCTCGCGC
>DASXHG010000336.1:0-1837 GCA_036488625.1 Solirubrobacteraceae bacterium
GCCGGCATGGACCCGAGCTATGTGGTCGGCGGCGAGCTTCGAGCCACCGGCGCCAATGCCGGCTGGGGGAGCGGGGAGTGGATTGTCGTCGAGGCCGACGAGTCCGATCGCTCGCTGCTGAAGCTCGATCCGGAGATCGCTGTCCTCACCAACGCCGAGCTCGATCACCACGCCACCTATTCCTCACGCCTCGACCTGGAGGAGACGTTCGCCACCTTCCTCGCCCGAGCCCAGACCGGCGCCGTTATCTGGGACCGGCCGGGGCTGCACCGGCTGGCGCCCGCGGGGGCCACGTTTTACGACGCCGAACCCGAGCTGGCCCCCGACGGGTCCCGATTTCAGTGGCACGAGCTCGAGGTCGCACTCGCGGTTCCGGGGGCCCATAACGCCGTCAACGCCGCCGGCGCGCTGACCGCCTGCGCGCTGGCCGGCGCCGATCCCGGCCGTGCCGCGGCCGCCCTGGCCGACTTCCGGGGCGCGCGGCGGCGCATGGAGCTTCTCGGGACCACCGAGCGCGGGGCAGCCGTTTACGACGACTACGCCCATCATCCGACCGAGGTGGCGGCCGCCATCGCTGGCGCGCGCACACTCGCTCCCCGCCACCTGATCGCGGTGTTCCAGCCTCACCTGTACTCCCGGACTCGCGCCTTCGCCCCCGAGTTCGGGCGGGCGCTGGCGGCGGCAGACGAGGTCGTCGTATTGCCCGTCTATCCGGCGCGCGAGGCGGCCGAGGATTTTCCCGGTGTCGACGGCCATCTGATCGCGGCCGCGGCCGCCGACGCCGGCGGGGGGCGGACGGTGGCCTGGCTACCGGAATTCCCGGCCGCGCTGCGTTATCTCAACGGGCGACTGCAGGGACGCGATCTGTGCCTGGTCATGGGGGCCGGCAACGTCGACTCGCTGGCCCGGAAGCTCGCGGTTTCGCCGGCCTAGCCGACCCTGGCTCTAGGCTCCGAACCAGCATGGCCACGCCACCGGAAGGCATCGAGCGCGACTACCCGCTGGCCCGGCTGACGACGATTCGGACCGGCGGGCGCGCGGAGCTGTTTTCGCGGGTGGGGAGCATCCCCGCTCTCGAGCGCCTGCTCGCTTGGGCGGCGGAGGAGGGCATCGAGGTAGGTGTCGTCGGCTCGGGGTCGAACCTGCTTGTAGCGGACGAGGGCGTCCGCGGGTTAGTGCTGAAACTCGACCAGGACCTGGCTGAAATTGAAGTGGACGGAACCAGGATCAACTGTGGTGGGGGTGCGCGCCTCCCGGCCGTCTCGGCTCGGGCGGCTCGCGCCGGCCTCAGCGGGATCGAATTCGGCGTCAACATTCCCGGCACCGTCGGCGGCGCCGTGCGCATGAACGCCAATGCCTACGGAGGCGAGCTCGCGCGCGCGCTGGACTGGGTGGACATCGTCAGCGCTTCCGGCACCGAGCGGCGCACGCCCGGCCAGCTCGGCTTTGCCTACCGGCGATCGGGCCTGGCGCGCGGTGAAGTCGTCGCCCGGGCCTCCTTTGCCCTCGTGGTCGAGGCGAGCGAGACGGTCAAGCTGACGCTGGCCGACATGCGCCGGCGTCGCAAGGAGGCCCAGCCGGCGGGCATCAAGACCTTTGGCTCCACGTTCAAGAACCCGACCGATCCCCGCGCTGAGGGCCGAAGCGCCGGTCAGCTGCTCGAGGCCGCTGGCTGCCGCGGTCTGCGCATCGGGGGAGCCGGCTTTTCCGCCAAGCACGCCAACTTCGTTGAGAACCACGGCGACGCCAGCACTGCCGACGTGATCGCGGTCATGGCCGAGGGCCGCCGGCGGGTCAAGGAGCGCTTCGGCGTCGAGCTCGAGCCCGAGGTCCAGGC